>JAVVFI010000516.1:0-3012 GCA_032250555.1 Sedimentisphaerales bacterium | reverse complement strand
TTGCAGTCTCTCCCGGCGACCAGCTAAGAATCGCCGATGTATTCGAATATAAAGCACCATTGGCCGGGTTGGGGCCAAAGGCGTAAGGCCAAGGCTTACCTTCCATAGCGGAGAGAATTTCAACCTCCGACAAAACGTGGTCGTAGATACGTACATCGTCAATCAGGCCGACGAAAGGAGTTGTGCCTCTGGCACCAAGAGTTACAATAAAATCGGCAGCGGGTCCGCTATGCTGGTTAATGTCAACCGTATCGGTCTCATAGCCCATGCTCAGGTCACCGTCAATATATACCTTCATGGTATCGTTGGCACCGTCCGTTTCAAAAGCGATCGTAACGGCCACATGATGCCACTGCCCATCGTTCACAACAGCAGTGGAATTGAGAGATGTCAAAGCTCCAACGCTATGAGCACGTATCATGATCACCCCAGAGGCTTCAATATTAATCGATCTATTCCCCTGTACGTGTGCAGCCCCGGCAGGCCCCTGAGCCATGAGAGTGTTAATAACACCGGCGGCGGAGGTCTTGAACCAGGCCGTCCATGTCACTTCACCTTCCAAGCCAGCAAAGCCATCAGCCGCACTGGTCCCGGGCATTTCGATCCAGTCATCTCCGTCTAATTCCATTGCTCCGCCGATTTTTCCATCCACCCATTTGGGATCTCCAAAGATTTCACCATCGTGACCACCGCCGGAACTATCAGCAGCGTTGCCATCGAGTCTCCAACGGCCTACCAGGTCGGCCTCGGCATTACCAATCGCCCACATTATCAGAATAAGAGAGATTAAACAAATCGACTGTCTAAACATGAGAATCCTCCTTAAATTTATTATGTATTGTTAATTGAAACGAAATAATTTACGTTGTGAAGTGCAAAGTTTTAATGCTTACTCTGCTCCCTTTATAATTCATAATAATTCCTCCTCTATTCCAAAATGAAATAAGTATATCTGCAGAAAAATGATATCAACAGATGCCCTCTCGTCTGAACACAAACTTCATTATCATTACCATACCAAATTATCCACTTTTTCGTCAAGGAAAAAGTAGTTGATGTAGAGTGAGGAAGGATGTTCATTTTTTTGTAAAGTAAATGACTTTATGAGTCTATAGCTTGCCATATTATGACCAAGTTTGTTATAATTGCTTCAATAAGGCATATTGGCTAAATTGCTCATTTCTCATTTAAAGACAGAGGTAAAAGTCATGTGCAAAGGAAAAGGGTTTACATTAATAGAGCTTTTGGTAGTGATCGCCATTATTGCCGTTTTGATGGCTATCCTTATGCCTTCATTGCAGAAAGCCAGACATCAGGCCCGTCGAGCCGCGTGCGGTGCCCATCTGAAATCCTGCGGGTATGCAGGTGTTCTCTACTCCGATGATAATGAGGGTCAGTTTCCATATTGTCATATGGAAGTGTCGCCGGGCTCCGGGAGCTACGCGGTTTGGGTAAGCGGTCGTCAGGCCGATCCTGAAACCAAGGGCTTTATGGCCCACGGTCTGCTGTTCTATCACAAACTGATAAAGGATGCAAAGGTGTTCTATTGTCCCGGTAATAACAATCCCACACTTCAATATGCCAAGCTTCCCCCGGATCCCTCCAACAGGGGCGGCGGATGGCCGAGAGGTTCTATTCCTGATGACTTAGGTCCTAATCAATCATGGGTGCAGACGACATATCACTACCGTTCCCTTTGGGATGAAAACCAATGGCGGGCTGTGAATTCTTTTAAAGACAGCGGCGGTATGGCGTTTATGGCGGAT
Organism: Sedimentisphaerales bacterium; assembly: GCA_032250555.1. Classification (GTDB taxonomy): domain Bacteria; phylum Planctomycetota; class Phycisphaerae; order Sedimentisphaerales; family Anaerobacaceae; genus NIOZ-UU13. Next base: position 1,246 of record JAVVFI010000516.1, on the reverse strand, counting down.
GTGTTTTCCGACCCGAGCCGGGGTGTTCAATTCCATCATGAGAACGGGTATAATGTTGCCTATGTGGACGGACACAGCGAATTCATCAAGGACTTACAAGACGAAATTCAGGAATTCGGAGGGGGGACAACATATCACGTGGACCACAGCCGTCAGGATTATGTCTGGAAGAAGTTCTTCGATAAGGTCGTAAAGTATAAGCCGCATCAAGAGTACTAATGTCCCAATGTTAATGAGTCGGTGCCTGCAACCGATGTTGAAGGACAGCTCTGGAATTGTCTTATCATTTATACCGAATATTTACAGTTAGACAATATACACAAAAATTGTAAAAAATGTTAAGATACATGGCTGAAAATATAAATCCATAGTATCACGAAAGGAAATTTATGCCGAATGTACGCACATTGAATCGACGTGAGTTTATGAAGGTTTTTGCAGCAGGTGCGGCGGGTTTGGGCCTGGTAGGCTGTCATGGCGATATTACGGGGGCGACAGAACGGCAGAAACAGCCCAATATTGTTTTTATCATCGCAGACGATCTTGGCTGGAGGGACATCGGTTACCAAGGCTCAGAAATCAAGACACCTAATCTGGATCGCCTGGCAAAAGAGGGGCGGGTATTCGATCAACATTACGTCATGCCCACGTGTACGCCAACTCGCGTGGGATTATTGAGCGGCCGGTATCCGAGCCGGTTCGGTGTACTTTCGCCGGCTTATGGAAAAATCTATGACGATGACACCGTGACTTTGCCGGGAGCTTTAACAAGCAGCGGCTACACAACGCATATATCGGGTAAATGGCATATGGGGTCACCACCGGAGTTTACACCGATGAAATATGGCTTTACATCATCATACGGATATTTTGCCGGGCAGATCGATCCCTATACGCATCATTATAAAACCGGTGTAAAATCATGGCACCGCAACGATGAGTATCTGGATGAAACAGGACATGCCACGGATCTGATTACCGATGACGCGGTGCGCGTGATCGAGTCCAAGCACACACAACCCTTCTTTTTGTATGTAGCATATAGCGTACCGCATTTTCCGTTGAAGGAGCCGGACAAATGGTTAGCGATATATCCGAAGATTAAGGAGGAATCTCGCAAGTGGTATGCCGCCAGTGTGACGCACATGGATGATGGTATCGGTAAGATCGTAAATGCCTTAGATAAGACGGGACTGAGAAAAGATACTTTATTTGTTTTTGTCAGTGATAACGGCGGGCAGAAAAG
>JAVVFI010000515.1:0-3014 GCA_032250555.1 Sedimentisphaerales bacterium | reverse complement strand
CGAACTAAATTGTTCAAAGCCGGCAAGCGCGTCTTAATGTAATTAATGACTGTATCAAACTCAAATGCCGACAAAACATATTGACATATCGCTTTTTGTAATCAACGAGGAAGATATTTCATCCCAACTGGACATGGCTATTCGTGAGATGTTGGTTGTTTGTTTTCCCGCCGATATTGAACACTTCCAGCGGCTCAGTTGGTGGCGTAGTATTGCTGCTTATCGTGTTCTTGGTAAAAACGATAAAGGTTCCATAGTATCACACACAGCATTAGTGGAACGGAATATAATAGTCGGCCCTGCCTTAAAAAAAATGCGCGTCGTCGGAATACAGAGCTTTTGTGTTTTACCGGATTATCGGGGCACTGGTCTTTCAAACAAAATGATGTCTGTTGTTTTGGAGGAAGGTAGTAGGAGAGGCTTTGATGCCGGGCTTTTGTTTTGCCGAGAACAACTCTTGAAGGTTTATGGCAATATGGGCTGGAGTAAACTTGATGCCGCTGTTTATACAAATAGTGATAAGAAAGGTAAAACCTTGATGTCGGGCTTTACTATGTTCTATCCTCTAAATAGCAGGCAATCACCCCCCGGCGATATTGATCTTGCCGGTGCTGACTGGTAGCAATAATTCATTTTTTTCTTCTATCCCCCATTTTCCGGGTATAAATGACAGAGGATAGGTGTATTTCTATATATTAAATTCCAACACAAGGCTTTTATTTGTCCTTCAGATAGTAAATGAAGAAAAACGTTAAATACAGAAAAACCGTTACATTTGGCATTCATGGTGGCACTTAAGTATAGTTTATGTTAATTTAGGGGTTTTCCAGGGAAGGAAGTAGTGGATTTTTTTAAACAATTTTTGTGAGGAGTAAGTTATGAAAAAGATATATTCGAGTGCTCTCGCCATGATTTTGCTTGTATCAGTTTTCACGCAGGAAAGGGTTGCCAGAGGTCAAATTTTTGAAGAGGATCAATCCCATATGGGCCAAAAGTCCGTTCCGGGTGAATTTCTTGTCAAATTCCGCCCTGATGTCTCGGAAAAAACCATAAATGCCTTAAATTCAACACATGGTGTTTCCACTATCTATACGAGCCCATACGCCGGCTTTAGAATATTGAGCGCTCCCGAAGGCGGGGCGGTCGCAGACTTGGTCGAAATTTATCAGGCAAATCCCAATGTAGAATATGCCGAAGCGCACTATATCGCTTATGCTCTAAATGCACCAAATGACGAACTATATCCCCGCCAATGGCACTTTTCAAATACTAGCTACGGCGGCATTAATGTCGAATTAGCATGGGATATTTCCACCGGCTTAGGGGTGGTTGTTGCAATTCTCGATACCGGTATTGCCTATGAAAATTACAGCGAAAAAAATCAGTCAGGCGCCAACAGCAGCTATCAGCAAGCCCCGGATTTAGCCGGGACATTTTTTGTAGCCGGTTATGATTTTGTTAATAATGATGAACACCCTAATGATGATTCAGCCTCAGGACACGGAACTCACATAGCCGGAACCGTCGCTCAAAATACTAATAACAGTATCGGAACGGCCGGAATAGCCTTCAATTCTTACCTTATGCCGGTGAAGGTATTGAACAACTCGGGTGCCGGAACTTATGCCGATATAGCCGAAGGTATTATATGGGCAACCGAGAACGGCGCTCATGTGATTAACCTGGGATTTGGAGGAAGTGAACCTTCAATGGCTTTAGAGGAGGCATTAGCTTACTCGTATAACCGTGGAGTAACACTGATAGCTGCGGCCGGGAATGACGGCATAAGTGGGGTGGTTTATCCTGCCGCTTACGATGATTACGTCATTGCTGTCGGCGCAACTCGTTACGATGAAACTTTAACTAATTACTCCAACTTCGGACTCAATCTTGATTTGGTAGCTCCCGGTGGTGACCTTAATATTGACCAGAATGGTGATAGCTACCGGGACGGGATTTTACAGCAGGTGTATAAGGTAGATGGATTCGGTACACTAACCTGGGGTTACAACTTTATGGAAGGCACTTCAATGGCTGCTGCGCATGTTTCCGGAGTCGCTGCCTTACTGATAGCCAATGGAAATGCAACCTCACCTGCTGAAGTCAGGCAGGCTTTAGAATCCACCGCCGAAGATAAGGGCGAAGCTGGCTGGGACATGAGATACGGCTGGGGTATTGTAGATGCTTTTGCTGCTCTTCAATGGACAACTTCTGGACCGGGAACCGGACCGAAGCCTGGCCCTCAACCTCTTAAAGCAGAGTTTACCGCCGAACCAACAACCGCTCCTGATCAAACTACAATACAATTCACCGATCAATCCACAGGAAATATCACCAGTTGGCTATGGGATTTTGGTGATGGAGCAACATCAATCGATCCGAATCCATCTCATCTGTATAAAGACGCTCGTACTTACAGCGTGAGCTTGACGGTCTCGGGCCCGGATGGCTCGGATACTGAAACCAAGAGCAGGTTTATCAAACTCTTCATACCTGAGATTCCTAATGTTGACTTTACGAGAGAGCCAATAAGCATTAATGCGCCTATGACAGTGCAATTCACAGATACATCCACTGTTCCGGCAACCCTTGTCAATCTGACGAATGGCACTCTTTACTTTTCTTCGATAGAATCCGCATCTTTTGGAGGTATTACGACATGGACATGGGACTTCGGTGACGGAACAACATCAACGGAGCGAAATCCGTCTCATACATACCAGGAAGCCGGCTCTTATACAGTAAGTTTAACTGCAGTTGGCCCGGGCGGTACGGATACTGAATCCAAGAAGGGCTTTATACAATTGACAAAACCTTCGGCCCCTGTTGCGAACTTTACAGCAAAACCCAGAAGCGGCAACGGCCCTCTGGTCGTGCAATTCACCAACACTTCCACAGGGCATGTCTCCAACCGGCTCTGGGACTTCGGCGATGGAACAACATCAACCGAGCAGAATCCGGTTCACACGTACACGTACAGGAATACCCCCGATTACACCGTCAGCTTAAGTGTA
>JAVVFI010000514.1:0-3016 GCA_032250555.1 Sedimentisphaerales bacterium | reverse complement strand
GAATCGCTGGACCAGACCGCTTGGTCAGGTTCAATCTGTATCCATCTGCCGACATCAATGGAAATACGATGGATGGATACAGTACAGGTCAATCTTTGGCGACAATGGAGCAACTCGCAGATGAAAACCTTCCTCCAGGCTTCGGCTATGCCTGGACCGAATTAGCATATCAGGAAAAACAGGCCAATATAATTTGGTTTGAACTCATTATTCCGAACCGAGAGGAGAATTTCTTCTTTGTGCTGGTTAATGAAATATAAACTGAACATCGGGATTAAAAAGCCGTGCGACCAACTGCTGTCCGTAATCCACATGTGAATAATGGTCTGAATCTCATCGCGAAAAAGATAGCAGAACAGTATTCCTATGATAAGAATTTTAATGTAATTATGCAGCCCGAGTTGAATCCAGCTATGCTTTTGAAGCGGTGCACTCGTTTGTTTTATTTGATTATTCATTGTACAACTCTCAGCATAATCAGATCTTTTTGTAACAGAAGAGATGATATCGTACACCATAGTGAAAACTAACCGCTAATTATAAAAAAACAGAACTGTCGAATTCGGCAGTTCTGCACTTTCCATTCTTTACTTTTCTTAGAACCAGCTCGGGAAAGGTCTGCTGGTACCAAAGTCTCTATCTGCAAAATTACGGTCATAAACAAAACCAAACCCATAAGTAGCCCTGAAGGCATTTCGTAAAATTGCCCGCCATCTGGAGGTTGGATGCGTTCCGACGTTGATTAAATCATTTGGCTTGATAAAGACATCCGGTTGTTCACCGCTGGCAATCTTATCCAAATCCAGCATTACTATTTCTTCACTCGCTCTGCCTGTTCTTCTAACCACCTCGACGCGTTTCGGCCAGGCCAAAGGTCCCAAACCACCCGCAGCAGCTATAGCCATCTTCAAAGTCATTGGCCGTCCCGTCATGTTAAAATAACCCGGACGGTTGACATGACCCATTATGCAAAACTCACCAACAACATCAACCGGCACATGAATAGTATCACCTGGCTTTATCACGATATTATACCTGGGATCACCTTCGAGTAACTTTTTAGCCGGAATTCTCAAAAGGCGAGTCCCTGTACCGGATTCGCGTTTCACACCCGGTATCTCATATTGGCCTGCTGTCGGTTCTTTTTGTTCAATCTTAATAACAGGCCTTACAGGCTCAGTGGCTTTTGGCAAAGTCGGCGTACCCTTTTGAACAGGTACCCACTGGCCGTCCTTGAATTTCCACTCAATATGTCCGGGTTCTTCCTTCTCTTGCGTTGGAGCTGGTACGGGTGTAGGAGCAGGTGCAGGGGTCGAGGGCGGTGCCTGTGAATCACTTGGGACAGCAACCCACTTGCCGTTTATTAATTTCCACTCGATGTGTCCGGATTCTATCGGAGCCAACTGCTCATTTATCTTTTCTGGAGCAACCGGAGCCGACGATGCCAATGCTTGCGGATTATTTACTCTTTGATTTGTCAACTTGTTGGAACGAGCCAGTTCCTGAAAAGATTCCCGCGCATTTTCAACATCTACTCCCCCATTCAACCATTTTTGTTGATTGCGAGAACGCTCTTGCAGAGTTTTTAGAATGTCCCTGACACTTACAGGCTCATCATTTTCCTTCGGAGCAACCGGCGCTGGGACAAATCCCATTGAATCCCGACGGCTTACTACTCGTTCATCAATCCTATTTTCAGAGCTAGCCAGTATTTGGAACGACTCCAATGCGTTTTCGACATCAACGGGCCCGTTTAACCATAATTGTTCACGGCGAGAGCGTTCCTCTAAAGTATTCAATATGTCATTGACACCTATCGGCTTTTGCACAGGTGGCTGCCATTCAGTCTGGGTATTCGACCGAGCAGGATTTCGATTATTCGGCCATTCAAAGGCTTTCGGCATTCCAGCCGCTTCCCAATCATCCGTTGCCATCTCAGATGAGGTTATAACTACTTTACTTTCGGGCCATTGATATCCATGTTGGGTACGAGGCGATACAGTCTGATCCATCCTTAGCGATGGGACGGCAGCACCGGGTTCAATCATCTTCAGTTCAAGCTCATCGTATCCCGGCTTAGGAAGTTCATGTCCTGCTCCCTTATTGCCATCAGCAAAGCGTGAAACAAAAATATAGCTTACGTTAAACTGCCTTGGCCCCCCTGCCGTCGCAAGAGCATCGGTCAGTCTGAAATTATATCGTGGAATAGGGTATCTGCCCGGAGCGGGAACACCATCACCTAATATTGAAAAAGCGCGCTGTTGTGAGCCGGACAAAGTTACAATAACCGACGGATTTTTCAATTTATCCAATCCACTCGGTGAAAGGGTTTGCTTTATTTGTTCTTCAAGCTGTGTTTCACTCAATCCCGCAGCTTCAATTACTCCAACTTCAGGTATAGATATTCTGCCGGTTTCAGTAACGACATAATTGCTGACAAATTGAATGCCCTCTTGAAGCAGCTCGAAGATAGCCACAGTTATAACATCACCCGCCATGAAAACATAATCAGACTCAACCGCCACCGTATCTACAGGCATTGGCTCTTCGGCCTGTTCCCAGGCTAAAGTTGTTTCCTCGGCCACACCTAATGAATCCAATATGACGTTGACGGCAGGAACAGGACGAAATCTTCCCACCTGTGTCGGGTCAAAAAACTTATTACCGCAACCAGATGAAAATGTAATAAATAGTAAAAAGGAAGCAGCGAACAAAAGGAGGCCGGTTTTGCCAATTGTTTTGACTCTCAAACACGATTTATCACGCCGAAAGCCGGGCCTGCTACCTTTGCATTCACTTGCTTTTTGTATCCCGTCCATAGCAATAAATTTCCAAAAACAACGAACTTTACTCTGTCCAAAATCCATGGACCGCTAAAAACATACCTTAACTCGGAAATTTATCGGTTTAATACTTTGCTCGCTTAACTTTATTTGAAGCTTATGAAGGCAATCTAACAAGTTGAGAAAAGAAAATTACTTCCTATATTCATATAGTCGCAAGAACGTCGTTTCCC
>JAVVFI010000513.1:0-3031 GCA_032250555.1 Sedimentisphaerales bacterium | reverse complement strand
TGATAGAGCTTCTGGTTGTGATTTCGATAATTGCGATGCTGATAGCGTTATTGCTGCCGGTGCTGCAAAGGGTGAGGAATCAGGGCAGGTCGGTCGTCTGTCGGTCGAACCTCAAACAGTGGGGAACAATACTATATCTATACACCCAGGATAACATGGGACGTTTCCCAGATAACAGCAAAGACGCCCTTGGGCTTCTTCGCGGCTCGGCCCCCTACGAAGATGACCCGAATGAACTTGCTTTATATCATCGCATAAGCACCAAAGGTGTCGCATGCTGTCCTATGGCCGTGAGGATCCGTCCCAATGCAAGGTTCGGTACTGGGAATGGAGTGAGTGGAACGCCCGGTTCAACATTCGAGGCCTGGGAGATCACAAAACCCGGTCCGCCTTTTCGCTTCAGCTACGGATTTAACAACTGGTTAATCAGCTACCCGTTCAGGCTTTTTATCCGATCAAAGCACAATCCGCTTGGTCAGGAGGTTCTTTCTTTCGAAGGAAAAAACAACATTCCAGTTCTTCTGGATTGCAAAATCTATGTTAGTGCGCCCGGCTCGAACGACCGCCCTCCGATTAGAACGAATCGCGGCGGCAGCGGGGGTATGCAAAACTTCTGCATTAACCGGCACGGACGAGATATAAACAGCCTTTATCTTGACTGGTCTGTAAGAAGGATCGGGCTTAAAGAGTTGTGGACGTTGAAATGGCACGAGGAGTTTAACATGTCCGGCCCCTGGACGAAGGCGGGCGGAGTTCTGCCTTCCGATTGGCCTCAGTGGATGAGAACGTGTAAGGATTATTAGAGCAGTGTACGAAAAAGGTAATATATCAATGGGCAAAGGAAAAGGCTTTACGCTGATAGAGCTTTTGGTTGTTATTTCTATCATTGCGGTGCTGATAGCGCTGCTGATTCCAGCTCTGCGCAGCGCCCGAGAGCAGAGTCAAAGGACGGTTTGTCTGAGCAATCTCAAGCAGCTTACCTTAGCTTGGATTGCTTATGCGGAGGGGCACGACGGCAAGTTAGTCGATGGCCACGCCTTCGGTACATATACAAGAACCAGGGGGTCGGTACCGGTTATAATTGAAAAAGGCTGGGCTGGCAACGCCTTTCTTCCTAACAACAGCCGGGATCGTGCTGTGCTTCTGGCGCATCCTGATAAAGGGCCATTGTGGCCATACATTCGTGATATTGATATCTATCGCTGCCCGCGAGGCCGCCCCGGTCATGCCATCACATATACTATTGTTGTTTCCGCAAATGGTCGCAATGCCGTGGAAGGAACGTTTGTTCCGGGATATCAAGGGCGGCCGATTAACAGGGGTGCGGATCGTTATGTCATCGGGAAACGCATAGGGCGTACAATTCTGCGGCTGACCAAACTCACTGATATTGAAAGTCCCGGGGCAGGTCAGCGAGCGGTTTTTGTCGATAATGGTGAGCTGGGCAGTGATTTCTTTGTTCATTATCTTTACCCTATGTGGCAATATAATCCGCCTCCGATACACCATTGTAATGGTGTTACACTCTCGATGGCAGACGGGCACGCCGAGTATTGGAAATGGAGAGGCAGGGAGACCTTAAAAATACCTCGTAAGCTCTTGACTTATCGTGAAAATCCAAATGTGTATTATGAAATGGTGGATGGACCGGCTGTGCCGGGATGGAAAGGGCACGAGGTTCACACCAAGTATGGCGTATATGATTTGCAAAGACTTCAAAAAGCAATCTGGGGCAGGTTAGGGTATCCGACAGAGCCCTCACCCTAAAAAGAAAGGCACGGAGAATGTAAAGCTATGAGTAAAGGAAAAGGCTTTACGCTGATAGAGCTTCTGGTGGTGATTTCGATAATAGCTCTACTAATTGCGCTGCTGATTCCGGCGCTACGCAGCGCCAGAGAGCAGGGTCAGAGGGCGGTTTGTCTGAGCAATCTCAAGCAGCTAACTTTAGCGTGGATTGCGTTTGCCGAAGAGAATGACAGTAATATTGTATTAGGCAGCGCGCATTTATGGAGCGGACATGACGATCCGAGTACAGGGGAGATGGTAGTGATTACCAGAGGCTGGCTCGGGCGGGCCTTTCTACCTCGCAACAGCCGGGACCGTGCAGTTATGTTAGCTCACGAAGACAAAGGCGCTCTTTGGCCCTGGATTAAGGATGTGGATATTTACCGCTGTCCCCGAGGCTTAAAGGATCACGCAGCGACATATTCCACGGTCGTTTCGGTACGCGGAAGCCTTGTGGAGGGAACGTATTATGAAAAGTTCGTGGACGGCTCAAGTATTTCGGCAGTCGGCAAGCGCGTCGGGAGCACAGTTCTGCGGCTGACCAAACTTACTGATATCGTAAGTCCCGGTGCGGGCCAGCGGGCAGTTTTTATCGATCAGCGCCAGGTTCCGGCCGGCAATGATTTCTACGTTCACTATCTGTACCCGAAGTGGGAGTGGCACTGTCCTCCGCCGATTCACCATAACGGCGGCATGACGATTTCAATGGCGGACGGTCATGCTGAGTACTGGAAGTGGAAAGGCCGTGAGACATTGAATTACCCCCGTGAGCTTATGGCTATGGGTGATCTGTTCAGTGAAGTGTTTGCAAAACCGGAAGGATCAATCCATCATATGAGTCCCGAGCCTCAAACCGCAGAAGGCATGTATGACCTTCAGAGGCTGCAAAGGGCGACATGGGGCAGACTGGGCTATACGGCGAAGTAGGAGAACATGATATGGCTGCTTTGAACAGGAAAATAGTGTTGTTAGGATACAGTCCACAACAGAGTAAATCTACGATGCCGTTGGTTGTATTGCTGGCGGTCTGTATATTTTGTCGAGCAAGCAAGGCACAATTTGGCGGGGGCACAGGCATTCCTGAAGATCCGTATCTGATTTATACCGCCGCGCAGTTGAACGAGATTGGGGCAGATTTAGAGAACCTTAATAAGCACTTTAAGCTGATGAATGATATCGATCTGGGCGGTTATACGGGAGAAGATTTTAACATCATCGGAACTTCCTATAGTCAACGCTTTAGTGG
>JAVVFI010000512.1:0-3037 GCA_032250555.1 Sedimentisphaerales bacterium | reverse complement strand
TTGCGGGCCAGATTCCTCCACTCGGCTGCGCCTCGGTCGGAATGACAAAAACGAAGAATGAGCCGCCTTTTAAATGATTAATGATAAATGATAATTGATTATTTTCTGGATTCCTGCTTTCGCAGGAATGACAAATTAAAAAGCAAATTCGGGCAACCACATGAGGAGAGCCGCCTTTCGAATGATTAATGATGCATGATAATTGATTATTTGTGAGAGCGGTTCACGAAGAAGCCCCTACATGGTTTATTGACATTGGCGGGGGAAGCATTTCGTGGGGGAAACCGTGCATAAAACTGTTAAACTTGGGGGTGTAAACGGCCGATTTGGTTGCGGGTGCCGTTTCTTTTTTTATAAAGATATGGCAAAATTTCTTTGACAATGCAACTTAGAAGTCGATAATGAGCGCAATTTGGTGTGTTTATCGGAAGTATATAGTAGAGCCAACGGATTGGCACCTCGCAGTGCGCTTACCGGCTTACTCAGGCTACTTTAATGACAAGTGAAACAAACTACGATACGATATTTGGCAAAATGGCGATAGACCAGGGGCTTTGCACCGATAAGGAGCTTCAGCAATCTCTGGAGGAGCTTCAAAATCGCAGCAGTTCCGATCCGGCAATCCTGCAGGACCTGATGGTGGAATTAGGGTATATAACGGAATCTCAGGCGGAGCGGTTAAAGAACGGCATCAGGGAGAGCAAGGCGGCGGCACATCAGATTCCGGGGTATAAGATAGTGGGCAAGCTCGGGGCCGGAGCTATGGCTGTGGTTTACAAGGCGAGGCAGTTGAGTTTGAACCGGATGGTCGCGATAAAAATTCTGCCGAAGCGGTTCACTGAAAATCCGGAGTACGTCGAACGGTTTTACAAAGAAGGCCAGGCGGCGGGCAGACTGAACCATCCCAATATCGTCCAGGCTATCGACGTCGGAGAAGCCGGCGGGTACCACTATTTCGTTATGGAGTATGTGGAAGGCAAGACTATAGCGGATGATCTGGCGGCAGGGAAGGTTTTCGAAGAACAAGAAGCATTGGATATGATCATTCAGGTCGCCAGCGCACTTGGTCACGCTCATGCGCAGAAGCTTATCCACCGTGACGTTAAGCCGAAGAATATAATGATAAGCAACACCGGGGTAATCAAGCTTGCGGATATGGGTCTGGCTCGTGCGACGACGGACATCGAAGCGGCGCAAAGCGAGGCGGGCAAGGCTTACGGGACTCCTTATTATATCGCACCTGAACAGATTCGCGGGAAGATAGATATCGACGGGAGGGCCGATATCTACGGGCTGGGAGCTACGCTGTATCATATGCTGACCGGGCGTGTGCCGTTTATGGCGGAGGATTCTGCGGATGTTATGCGAAAGCACCTCAAGGAAAAACTAATCCCGCCGGACCATATCAATACGTTGCTTTCTGCGGGGGTTTCCGAAGTCATCGAAATTATGATGGCCAAGAAAAAAGAAAACCGCTATAACGACATCGAAGAACTGCTGGTTGATTTGAATGCGCTTCGTGAGGGGCAGACTCCGCTTCAGGCCCATAAAAGATTTGATGTTACAATACTGCAGCAACTGGAAAACGGAGATGTTGTTGAACAAGAAGAAGTTTACCAGGAAGAGGCCGTTGCCCAGTACCGTATGGCAATATTGCTTTTGAGTATAGTAACGGTCGTGTTCTTTGTGATTATTCTTATTCTGTGGTTTAAGTAATTCATATCATAGCCGGCCTTTCATTTGATTCCCGATTTGTCGGGATCTTCGATATTGAGTATTGGTTTTTTAGGCATTTCTTTTTAGGGTTGACTTGGGAACAAATCCGGATAAAATGCGTAGCTTGTCTCATATTGCGTATTGAGGACGTGGTAAGGCTCCGTTAGATAGTACAAATATATCTAAGGGGTAAACTATATCTCGAAAGAGACATTTTTTTTGACAAAATAGAAAATAAAGTAAGGAGAATACAGTTGGGTTATAACTGCGTTGTACTTATTAAACAGGTTCCGGATACCAAGAGTATTACGGGCGATGTTATGAACGACGACGGGACGGTTAAGCGGTCGGCACTTCCGGCCATATTCAATCCTGAAGATCTTAACGCGCTGGAACTGGCTTTGGAGATAAAGGACAGGTTCGGCGGGCACATAACGGCTATTGCGATGGGACTGCCGGCGGCAAGCGCGATTCTTCGCGATTCGCTTTTTCGCGGGGCGGACGAGGCGATTCTGGTAACGGACCGCAGGTGCGCGGCAAGCGATACCTTAGCGACGAGCTATATCCTTAGCTGCGCAGTGAAGAAATTAGATTATGATATTGTTCTTTGCGGGCGGCAGGCGATTGACGGCGATACGGCCCAGGTCGGGCCGCAATTGGCGGAGAAACTGGGCGTTACGCAAATTACATACGTCGAGGAATTGATAGGGCTCGACGACAGGATAATAACGGCGCAGCGGAATATAGGGAACGGCTGGCAACAGGTCAAGGCGGAGCTGCCTGTGCTGCTTACCGTAATGGGCGACGCGAATGAGCCGAGGGTTGCGGCGGCCAAGATGATGATGAAGAATAAAAAAGCACTTACGCCGCTTGAGGTAGCTGGGAAAATCAAGGCGGAGAATCCAGAGGCCGGAGAGGCGGATATTAAGGAACTGGCTGAACATAAATGCAAAAAATTAGCAGAGAAGGGTTTGCTGATTAAGCAATGGGACCTGGATTTTCTTGAGGCGGATTTGAACTGGTGCGGGCAAAGCGGCTCGCCGACAAAAGTGCATCGGATTCAGAGTGTTGTTTTAGCAGCTAAGGAAAGTAAAGAAGTTGAGCCGACCGATAAGGGAATATCAGATATGATACACGAATTGATTGAAGAGAAGACGATAGCATAATGGAAAATTCAAAACAAATTCGAATAACAGAAATTCAAAACAGAAAGAAACATTGGAGCAAGTTCCACGCTACAAATGGCCTTGAGGAAATGACCCTCGCTAAAAAAATGCGGGAGCAAACGAAAGAAAGAAGACGGAAGACAGGACTTTAAACG
>JAVVFI010000511.1:0-3060 GCA_032250555.1 Sedimentisphaerales bacterium | reverse complement strand
CTATGCCGTCTGCTGACTTCTGACTACCCATCCTGTCGCCTCTCGATGACAGCAGCACTTGGCAGATAGACAGACCTCGCCGGGTAATGCACACTTACCTTGGCGCTTATGCCCGCCGCATATACGACCATGCCTTCCGTACAGCTACTGGACTTTGAAGATATTTGCCTTCTCATCCGACATGACCGCCTCGTATGCGATTCCTGTTCGTCGAGCCAGCGTTTTGCCTGCGGCTTCCTTCAGATTCAGTCTCACGACTGACACCCTTGCCGTCCGGCTAATGGTTCCCGCTGTCGGGCCCATAGAGAACTTTCATCTCCAGGTAAGTGTGCCCTGCCGGGCACACAAAATATAAAAGTCGCGCCTGTTACGGCGCGACTTTGTTTACTCAAAACACAAAACTAATTTGTAACTCGTAAATAAACAGCTACAAATTCATCGGCGGTAAAAAATTTACATCATTTATCTCTGCCCGGAACCGCAGCAATATCATCCAGCGGAGCCTCAACTTCACCCTTTTCGAATTCTTCTGCGGTCGGTTTAACAGTAAGATTGTACCACGGTGAATTTTTATTCTCAGTAATGTCCGTCCACCTGACCAATTTACCTGTATAGGCGGAAATTCGGCCCATAATCGCAGTAAGTGTAGATTCGGCAACGTTGCGAGCTTCGTTGAGCGGCTCCTGCCTGAGAATACTGTTGAGCAGGTCAACATGTTCCTGGCAGTACGGTCCCTTATGCTCGGGGAAATCCGGCGTGCTTATATCCCTTCCTTTGAGGCGGCCACCGCCCATGCTCTGACCTTCGGTACCTCTGAAGAACTCCCTGACTCCACCGTCGGTGCCGTTAATCTGCCGACACATGCTGTGAATATGAACTCCATCTCCATAATCCATATCGATACTGAAAAAGTCGAACTGATTTCCGGTCTTACGACGAGCACGACCGCCAAAGCCAAGTGCACTTTCCGGGGTATGTCCGATATACCAGTTCGCAACATCGAGGTTGTGGACATGCTGTTCAACGATATGGTCACCCGACATCTCGGTAAAGCTGACCCAGTTGCGTACCATATAGTCCGCATCGCTCTCGTTCGGATTCTGGGTCCTGTACCACAGTGCCCCGCCACACCACCAAACACAACCGCCAACTATTTTGCCAATCGCACCACGCTCAATGGCATACTGGGTACGCAGATAGCTTGCCTGGTGACGGCGCTGTGTTCCGGCTACAACCGCCAGTCCCATGCTCTTTGCCAGTTCACCGGCGGCGATAATCCTGCGGCCTCCGGGCGGATCGACAGCGACAGGTTTTTCCATAAAAACATGTTTGCCCGCCTTGACGGCGGCCTCAAAATGCACGGGCCGAAAATTCGGAGACGTAGCTATCAACACAACATCAATGTTTGTATGGAGCAGGTTCTTATAAGCATCGGCGCCGCCAAAGCACATTGATGCAGGAACATTATATTTTTTTCCGGTCGCTTCAGCCTTATTCTTGAACCAGTCAGCCGTCGCCACGACTTCCAGGTCCAAATTCTCGATGTGTGCGCCGGCATCCAGGCAGTTTGCCAGAGCCCCGTTACCACGGCCGCCGCACCCAATCAGACCTATTCGCAATTTCCTTCCGGCCGGCGCAGCAAATATGACGTTTTTGCCGGCCAGAACCGTCGCGGCGCCAGCCGCCGAGGTCTTGATAAAATCCCTTCGCGTAATACTACTGGTTTTTAAGTTTGATATATTCTCCATCAATAAACCCTTTCAACTAAATTGATTTCATATTGAGTTTACACTCTCCCGATATTTTTATAGAAGTAACCGGTTTAGAAATTGTCACAAGCCCGATATGCATCAATAACAGCCTGCTCACCTTCCTTACCCTTTTTACTTCTGCCATGCTCCATACATAATACGCCGTCATAACCTTTCTTATGGAGGTGTTTGAAGATGTTTTTGTAATTAATTTCTCCGGTTGTCGGTTCCTTTCGTCCCGGATTATCACCCAAGTGGAAAGCTGCAATTTCATCCCAAGCCATATCGATATTCGGGATAATGTTGCCTTCAGTTATTTGCTGATGATAAATGTCATTGACTATCTTGATCGAAGGACTGTTCACGGCCCTGCATATCATGTAAGCCTGCGGAATCTTTGTCAGGAACAGACCCGGATGATTCGTCCATGCGTTGAGAGGCTCGAGGACGATTACAAGTCCGGACTCCTCACATATTTCAGCACAATACCTTAGATTGTCAATCACGTTGGCCGTCTGATAGCCCCACTCCAAGCTGTCGTCATACGCTCCGGGGACAAGCAGTGCCCATTTAGCTCTGGCCCGCTTGGCGAATTCGACGCCGTCTTTGGCCGTCTTAATAATTTTTTGCCTGATTTCTTTGTCTTTTGAAACGAAGGATTTTCCGCCGATGCCCTGGAGCACGAATGGCCCCAAATCCATATTACGGTTGTCCAGTTCCCTGACTATCTTGTCCACAAGGTCTTTGGGTTTTCCCATCAGTCCATTGTCAAAAATCGCCCTGAAACCCTGATCATCCATAAATTTAATCTGGTCGATTTCGTCCCTGCCTGCATTCTGGCGAAACATACCAAAAGATGGTGCATATTTGAGTTTGAACTTGCCTGATGTGCCTGCCGCTTTCGCAGTAGAGGTTAAAGTTGAGGCCGTAACCGCTGCTGCGGCAGCGGAAGCCATAAAATTACGCCGGGTAATGTTTTTGGGGGTGCTCATTTCGATACTCCTAAAAGTGACTTTATCTGTTCTGCTGCATTCTCCTCCATTGTTGGGTATGCAACTGTTTTTACAAAGTTAATCCATTCTAATTTATTGGAACAAATATTCAACCCTTTATAATTGATTATTGATGAATGATAATTGATTAATCTTTGTCTCCGGCAGAAAATGATGATTACTCCCACCGAATACAGGAATCGGAGATAAGAAATTGGGTTTGAATTGGGTTTGTATTGGCTTAAATTGGGTTTGTTTTTGGCTTTATTGGCTTTGAATTGGCTTTGTTTTTTCATGACTTTTCTACGTCTATTTTC
>JAVVFI010000510.1:0-3071 GCA_032250555.1 Sedimentisphaerales bacterium | reverse complement strand
GGCAGAAATGTGACGAAAGAATAATCATAAATCAATAGATGCGCGGATGAATTGAATTATTTGAGCATATATACATTAATAACGCAGTAAGAGGAAGTTATGAATAAAAATCAAATGCCGAAAATAGTTTTTATTATTGTTTTAGTAGCCCTTGCATTCTGGACTTTATATCCACCGAGCAAGACCCTAATGCCCGGCATAGATCTTGCCGGCGGGACGAGTCTGATTTATGAAATTGACACCCATGGTCTTTCAGAAACGGAAAAAAGGGACCTTGCTGAGCGAATGATAACCGTTTTGCGAAGGCGAATCGATCCGGCCAACATTCAGAACCTTATCTGGCGGCCGCAGGGCAATTCCCGTTTCGAAATACAAATGCCCTTAGCAAGCGCAGAAGCCCGCACGAAACGGATGAATTTCGAAAAGGCACAAAATGAACTGATGGCCAAAAACGTAAGCCGTTCCAGAATTATGCGGTCACTTGATTTACCGGCAAATGAACGGCCGGAGCTTTTTCAGGATTTTGCACAGAGTGATCCAAACAGGATAACGATTCTTGAGAACCTCGCCAAAGTTTACGATGAACGCAAGGAACTTCAAAGTAAACGGGATGAACTCGATGTTAATACAGCGAACGCAGAAGCACAAATAACATCGGCCGGCCTTGATCTCAGCCAGATAAAACTACAAAGAAGCAGTTGGGCCAAATTAAATGATCAGTCTCTGCAGGATGCTCTCAAATCATTCCCTGATGCCAATGATAATCTTGCCCTATTGACCGGGTATGTTAAGACTTTTGACGAGTGGTCAAAAGTCGTTAACCAATTGACAGACCCGAACAAAAACACCGAATACAGAAACGCAATAAGGGCCATTGACCAGTTAAATCTCAGTGAAGACCAGCTAAATATCTGCCTTGAAGAGCCTGCCAAGTCATCGAAACGCGAAGCGGAGCACGATAAGCTCATAACCGATTTTCCAGACAGAGTAGAAGAAATTGACAAAACTATCGCGGCATTTGACGAATACCGGCCTTTCAGAGGCAGGCTCGACGATCCGAAGGACCTTCAGCGAATGCTCAAGGGGGCGGGAATATTAGAGTATCGAATACTTCCAACACAGGGACATCCTGATGTAGATATGGACCTGATGACCAGCTATGTTGAAAGGCTCAGAGACAAAGGACCAAAAACCGCATCTGACAGAAACTATATATGGTGTGAGATAGAAAATATCGAAGAATGGAGATCGGTCGATGCAGAGCAACGGCCTGCAATAGTCGCACCATTCGGCGATAAATATTATGTTCTGGCAAGCAATAAGGCAAATGACACGCTACTGCATAATCCGACCGGAAAACAATGGAAGCTGGAAAAGTCCAATCCTACAACGGACAATATGGGCAGAAGAGCAATCGGCTTTCTATTAGACCAAAAAGGAGGCATGTTATTCTCTAACGTTACCGGCAACAATATCGGCAAGCCTCTTTGTATTCTTCTCGACGGTATTGCGATATCGGCGCCAAATATCGAAACGAGGATAGGCAGACAGGGTGTTATAACAGGCAGTTTCGATCAAACACAAGTCGAGGACATGGTCAATAAACTTAACGCCGGTTCCCTGCCTGCGCGGCTTATAGAGCAGCCCATCTCCGTAAACACCATCGGCCCATCCATAGGCGCCGAGAATCGCGACCAGGGCATTACAGCGGGCCTTATCGGTCTTGTAGCGGTAATTGCATGTATGGCAATTTACTACTGCCTGGCCGGCTCTATCGCAGACGTGGCATTGCTTTTGAACATGCTCTTTGTCCTTGCAATAATGGCGGGGGTACGAGCAACTTTCACATTGCCCGGTATAGCCGGTATCATACTTACAATTGGTATGAGTGTTGACGCCAACGTGCTGGTTTTCGAGAGAATACGCGAAGAGCAACTGAAAGGCTCGTCTTTGCGCATCGCCATAACGAATGGTTATCAACGAGCTTTCAGAACTATTTTCGATGCAAACCTGACTACATTCATAACGGCGGCGATTCTTTACTGGCGCGCTTCGGAAGAAGTCAAAGGCTTTGCGATTGTGCTTATGCTCGGTCTGGCATCGAGTATGTTCACGGCCTTGTTTGTAACACGAGTAATCTTCGACTTCCTCTTATCGAAGCGGATTATCAAAGACCATTTATTAATGCTGCGTCTGATACACAAGCCGAACGTCAACTGGATGCGATTAAGGCCTGTTTTCTTCGGTATCTCAATTGTGCTGATGGCAATAGGATTGGCCGTGTTCGTGACAAGAGATGATGTTAAGAACAATAAATACGATATCGAGTTCACCGGCGGAACAAGTGTCCAGATAAATTTAAAGCAACCGCTGAGCCGGCAGGAGGTAGTTGACAGAATCAGCAAAGTAGGAAATGACAGGAACAATCCTGCCCTGGCATCAGCAAACATTTACAGCATTGGGAAATCAGAAAAGCAATATGAAATCAACACAACAGAAACAAACAAAATGACGGTTACAATGGACTTGACGCAGGGCAGCCAGAAAACAGAAGCCGAGCTGATGGACATAATCACAAAAGCCCAAACCAAATTTAGCGGTGAACTAAACAATCTTCTTGTAACCCAGAATACTTCCAGCCCGTCACAAATTGTAATAACAACGAGCCAGATGAACCAATCGCTGGTAAAAGACGTACTGGCAGCGGCTTTTCCTGATGCCACCATATCAGAGCCTCAGGTCGATGAGGTCGTCAATAATGCAATATTGACGGCTTTCACGGAGGAGCTGGAAATTCAACAAAATCTTCAACCCAATATCACCTCACAGGAAAAAATAACCGAAGAGCTGATAGACTCTTACCCGGAACTTGCTGATTTTGTAGGCGGAGTCAAGATTGAATGTGAAATTGTAAAAGCTACCACTTTAGAGGACATCAAGCAAAGAATAAACCTTTTGCAATTCAAACCCGACACTCAAAATCTTAATCGTTATCCTTATGAAATACTCGGAGCGAATCTCGCATCAACCGAACCCAACGAAACCGTAAACTCCTTCGTTTACGTAAGCAC
>JAVVFI010000050.1:0-19128 GCA_032250555.1 Sedimentisphaerales bacterium | reverse complement strand
CCGCGCATTCGGCAAGCTCCGCAAGAGACTGCAAACTCTCGGCATTAATAAAGACACAATTCTCTGGTATTGCAGTGACAACGGCGGCCTGCCTAAAGTCGGCTCAACAGGAGGAAGGGCAAACAAAGGTAAAATCTATGAAGGCGGTCTTCGCGTACCTGCCATCCTTGAGTGGCCCGCCCGAATTCCGAATCCACGTATATCCGAGGTGCCCTGCAATACATCGGATATCTACCCAACGCTTCTTGAAATCACAGGTGTACGAATGAAGAACCAGCCGCCGCTGGATGGAATCAGTCTCGTCCCGCTGATAGATAGCAAAATGAAGACTCGTCCGAAACCAATGGGTTTCTGGGACCATCCTACCGGTGGTATAAGCACACCCAGCCAAAAGTGGATGACTGAACTGCTCGAGGTACAGAAGGCAGGTAAAGAAAGCAGTGAGACTTTCCGATTGCGTTTGGACGCAGGTGACATAACTAAACAATACCCCTTAGACAGTTTCCCCGGCCACGCCGCCTGGCTCGACTGGCCCTGGAAGCTTCATCGGATTCATTCAAAGAAAGGGGACATAATATTTGAGCTGTACAATCTTGCAGATGACCCCATCGAACAAAATAATCTGGTGACTCAGAATGCTGACCGGGTGAACTCAATGAAATCTCAGCTTGAAAGCTGGCTGACATCTGTCATTAACAGTCTTAATGGCAAGGATTATCGTTGAACAGCCAACATGAGCGTTTTGCCAATAGTATCGGCGAAATAATGCACAAATAAACTTGGAAGCGAATTAAAACAGCCCCGCAATAAGTTGCTAGGCTGAATATTTTAGCTTTTGCCTTGGCAAGTATGAAAGATATCTCAGCGATTATTTTGCTTTTTCATTCCCATGGGCAATTCTATACCGGCTGGTCTTTGGGCGTCCCTGAAGTCCACGATAATTTTAGCTGCCGCTTGTGGATCATCCACTATCGTGAAAACATTCATATCTTCCGGATCGATATATCCGTGCTCATTGAGCATCTTTTCCTTAATCCAGTCAAGTAATCCATCCCAGTAGTCACTACCCATCAGAATTACGGGGAAAGATGCCTGCTTTAATGTTTGAATTAATACCAATGATTCGAAGAACTCGTCCATAGTACCATAGCCTCCGGGGAAAACTATAAAGCCATGGGCGTATTTCAGGAACATAACCTTTCTGACGAAAAAATATCGAAAATGCAGGGAAAGATTCTGGTAGTCATTTGGAATCTGCTCCATTGGCAGCTCTATATTTAGGCCGATGCTTTGCCCTCCTGCCTTTGTAGCTCCTTTATTCGCCGCCTCCATAATACCTCCCCCGCCGCCGGTAATAACCGCAAAACCGGAATTTACAATTTCCGAAGCGGTCTGCTCGGCAAGTTTAAAGTAGCGATCTTCCGGGGGGGTTCGGGCTGAGCCGAAAATCGATACCGCAGGACCGACAGAAGCAAGCTCCTCGAAGCCTTCGGTAAACTCAGCCATTACTCTGAATATCCGCCAGAGGTCCTGCACCGGATTTTCGATAGTGTCAATCATCCGCAACTCTCCTTCATGTTTCAAAAACCCTTAAGCTTTATCTCATATTTATCTTGTTAATACTACCATAAAGCCGGTTTATTTGCGGCAGGGCAATATTTGGCAATCGGACAATTCACACAGTCCGGTTTACGAGCTTTACATATATTTCGTCCATGAAAAATCAGCAAATCGCTGAATAACAGCCAGTTCTTCCTCGGTATTATTTCGGCTAAATCAAATTCCAACTTAACCGGGTCCGAGTTCGATGAAAGCCCTAATCGGCGTGATAGTCTGATAACATGCGTATCACATACCACCCCCGGCACCCCGAAAGCGTTGCCTAATACACAATTTGCGGTCTTCCTGCCGACACCGGGCAGCGTTAAAAGCTCTTCCATGGTACCCGGGATTTTACCGTCAAATTCTTCGATTACCTTCGTACAGGCCCCCTTGATATTGGCCGCTTTATTGTGGAAAAAACCGGTGCTCCTTATGTCCGATTCGATTTCTTTTACGTCCGCTTTTGCCCAGTCCTTGGCCGAGGTATATTTTTTGAACAGGGTCTTTGTGACCATATTGACCCGCACGTCTGTACACTGTGCAGAGAGGATTGTAGAGACCAACAGCTCAAGAGGATTCGAATGCTTAAGTGCTATCTTCGCCTTTGGATATGTCTTTTTTAATATCGGAAAGATTTTCTGTACTCTTTCGGCCGCCTTGGCCTTGCTTATTTTTGTTTTTTTGGCAGCTTTTTTTTTAGGCATAGTCACTTTCTAAGGGAGCCCCTTCAGGATTTCTTTTAGCTTGCCGGTAAAGAATACCTCATGCAATCTCACAGACTCTTCGACTCCGGGTAAAAATAATATTGTTACAGGTACGAGTTCATTGTACTTGTTCTTCAAGGCAAGTGTTGCCGGACCATCATTTGCCGTAGTATCGGCTTTGATTGCCAACACTCCTTTTTCTTCGATTAGTCCTGCAATGTCTTCGTTATGATAAACAACTTTATCCACCGCCTGGCAGCTCAGACACCAATCGGCAGTGAACTTGATTAACACAGGTTTGCCTTCAGCAATGGCCTTGTCGATAAGAGCGTCGTCATAATCCTGCCAGGCAATCAGATCTCCCGCTGGAGTTGGCAAAAACACCCAACCTCCTGCGAACACAATCAGAGCGGCGCTGATTCTTATAAGCCACTTGCGCGCGGGTTTTGTATTAAAACTCACCCATCCACCCCACATCCATACACAAAAACCAAGAATCACCGCAAAATATAACACATTTGTCCTGTAGGCCTGCGGCAAGGCGCCAATGAGTTTTACGGCGATAATCAGCAGGACAAATCCGATGCCCTGTTTGAATAATTCCATCCACTGCCCCGGCTTTGGAAGCCGTTTCAGCAAACCGGGTATTGAAGTCAGTATTGCATAGGGCACAGCCATCCCCACACCTATCACCATGATAACAACAGTAGCCATCAGCCAATGCTGGGCTTGAGCCCATCCGAAGGCAAACGCCAATATACCGAATCCGCAGGGAGTGCTTAAAATAGCTGCAAGAAAGCCGGTGCCGACAGCGCCCGAATAACCTTTACCACTGCCTGATTTACCAGCAATCGAAGACGGCACACCAATATTAAAAACTCCGAACATCATCAGAGCCAGCACCACCAGCAAAAGAACCATCCCCGCAACGAAGATTGGATTCCGATACTGGTCACCCCACTGTAACACTGTTCCATAGAAGATTTGCAGAACAATATTCGCAACTGCAAGACAAGCAAAAAACAGCAATATTCCAAGACAAAAAGCAATTCCCATCGCTTGGGATTGTTTTTTACCTGCTTTTGCCTGCTCGACGATTCTCATCACGATAAGTGGAAGCACCGGCCAGACACACGGCATAATATTCAAAGTCAGCCCTGCTAAAAAAGCCAAACCAAGGGCAAAGGGGATGGAATAACCAGGCGCTGTAATTGTCTTTGGTGCATCATCAGCCTCTTCAAAACCGATACTTTTCCAGGAATCCCGCTCTGACCAATCAATCTTCGCTTGTAAAGTTTGTTCAAACGGCGGCAAGCATACCTTGCTCGTACAGGCGATACCGGAAATCTTGACCTCAATATCACTAACACCAACTATTTCATCTGACGGCCTTTTGGCCTCCGTGATTGGTACAAAAACAGTAAAGTTACCTTCGTAAACTTCAATTTTGCTACCCAGCGGATCAGTGAAAAGATGCCATTGGGGGAAAACAGCCTCACCAAATGAAAAATTATCGGAAATGGCTTGAACCTTCAATTCTAATCCTTCTGCAGGAGCAGTTTCAGACTTTGCGTAATAGTGAAGGTCATCGGTCCCTTCAAATATTACTGCGATGCCGGCCTGTGAGCCCATCTTAGCTGGCTCGATACGTGCAGAAGAAGACTCATTTCCAGAGTTTGCCAGTTCAACACTGGCTGTATTAACAGGGGTAATTATTGTCCCGGGCTCATTTGTATTTTGGCCCAACGCAGAAGAAGTAGCTGCAAGAATACAAGCTGTCCAAAATACGCCTAAAAGAAGTGTTATTTTCGATTTCATAGCAGCCATTTCTGCCCCCATTAAAGACTAAAACAACAGAAGTAGAAAAGATATCAGTCATCCGGTTGGCCCTGAGGTTCTTCGGGTTCGGCTTCCGGCTGTTCGGTTTCATTATCCTTGGCTTGTTCGTTGTTCTTGGCTTGCTCAGCGGCTAATAAATCAGCAACAGTCGGCTTGTCCAACTGGCCGCCCTCCAATATCAATTTCACATCATCAGCATCGAGAGTTTCGTATTTCAGCAGGGCATTTGCTATTTGCTGGAGGCGGTCTTTATTTGCCCCCATTAATTCTTTTGCTTTTTCATAAGCCTCGTTGGTAATCTTTTTTACCTCATTGTCAATTGATTCTGCTGTTTTATCCGAATACTCTTTCTCGCCCGGCATCATATACATCTGGTCGCTCATGCTCGTATCGGAAGTATAATTTATCGGCCCAAGCTCGCTGCTCATACCCCAGGTCAAAACCATCTGTTTGGCGATATTAGTGGCCTGTAGAATATCGTTCTGTGCACCGCTGGTTATATCATCGCAAAACATTTCTTCCGCAACTCGCCCGCCGAAACATACCTGCAAAAGTGCCATACAATATCTTTTTGTAAATATCGTCCTGTCTTTTTCAGGCAGGGCAAAAGTGGCCCCACCCATCGGTCCACGGGGAATGATACTCACCTTGTGCAGCGGGTCGGCATCTTCTAAGAGTGATTGCACGAGGGTATGGCCGGCTTCGTGGTAAGCAGTGATTTCTTTTTCCTTTTGGTCGATCACCCTGCTCTTTTTTGCTCTTCCCCATCGGACCTTGTCCCGGGCTTCTTCAAGATCGGCCATTTCAACATTTTCTTTATCGGCCATAGTCGCCGCAAGGGCGGCTTCGTTGATAATTGCCGCCAGGTCCGCTCCGCTGAACATAGGTGTCCCGCGCGCGAGTCTTTCCAGGCTGATATCCGGTCCCAATTTTATTTTTTTAGCATGAACTTTCAGAATATCAACTCGGCCTTTTAAGTCCGGCAGCGGCACAAAGATTTGCCTGTCGAATCTACCCGGCCGTGTCAAGGCATGGTCCAGGATGTCGGCACGGTTTGTAGCCGCAATCACAATAACCTGGTCGTTTGTATCAAAGCCGTCCATCTCAACGAGTATCGCATTCAGTGTTTGTTCGCGTTCGTCGTGTCCGCCTCCGGCAAAACCGGCTCCGCGTTTTCGACCAATCGCATCAACCTCGTCAAGAAAGATGATGCATGGAGAATTTTCCTTGGCCTGTTTGAACAAGTCGCGCACACGGGATGCTCCGACGCCGACGAACATTTCTACGAAATCGCTGCCGGATATACTAAAGAACGGCACATCGGCCTGCCCTGCTATGGCCTTTGCAAGCAATGTCTTTCCGCAGCCGGGCGGGCCAACCAACAGTACTCCGCGAGGGATTCGGCCGCCTAATCGCTGGAATTTCTTCGGATTTTTCAAAAACTCGATTATCTCCGCTACTTCATCTTTTGCCTCTTCTACACCGGCTACGTCCTCGAATGTCACTTTGACTCGATCTTTACCCTGAAGCCGATGTTTGCTTCGACCAAACGACATCAGCATCCCGCCGGCGCCTCCGCGAAGATTGCGGGCAAAAAGAAAATAGAAAATTGCCACCAAAAGGACTATCGGCAGTAACATACTTATTATATTCAGAAGCCAGGTATGCTGCTCGGGGAAGTTGACCTCAATGCCCTTTTTCTCTAAATCTTTGAGAAATTCATCAGCAACCAAATCCGAGTTGTAATTCACCCTGAAAGTTCTGGGGACTTTCCCCTCTGTGTCGGCGTCATCTGATTTGTATTTACCTGTTATCTCAGTATCGCTGATCTCAATACTCTCGATTTTACCGTCATTGACATCTTGAATAAACTCGGACCACTTTTTCTTCTCGCCGCCGTCAAACTTTTGCAGCATCATCAATGACGTAAAAATCACGATTGCGATTATCAGATAGAAAAACGGCCCGCGTCTATATTTCGGTGGTATCGGCTTTTTACCGGGCCTGTTTTGTTGGTCTCGACGTTGTTGCGGATTTGGATTATTGTCTTGATCTTCAGTCATAATTTGTTTTTTTTGTATCCCCGTATTCCAGGGACGGATCTTCCCCCTGCAAAAGCAGGATTGATTCAAAATAGTAATTTTACCACTTTACTTCCATTAGCTCTACGATTTTCCTCGCCAAATTGTTTGCCGCCAAATTCGAAGCATATTTAATATCCTGCCGCAGGTATTCAGAATAGCTCGCAGTAGCGCTTAGAGAGAAGTTATCGATCAAAAGTTCTCCTGTCTTTAGATTTTTCCAGTCAACCAGGGCGGTCAATTCCACTTCTTTTTCAAGAAGCAGACCTGTTTCCCGGTCTGTGCTGAGCGCCGTCTCACCTATCGATACTATTTGACCGCTCATAATCGTATCAGCACGGTCTCGGTTTGAAACTATTTTATAAGGTGTCTCTACCTCGATTCGCTTCGACAAAGCATCGGAAAGCTCATATTCAGCTCCTCGTCTAAAGGTCTGGTTGTCGAACATTTCCAGATAGACCGTCTCGATATCCTGTGGAAACAGCGATTGGTTGGAATAACCGTTCAAGTCAGCGCATCCGTTTAGACCTAAAGTACACATCGCAATAATACAAGGGCATACCAGTACAAATATGCCTCGAACCTTACTGAAACGGTTGTCTTTAAGATTCTTTCTCTTCATTTTCTCTCTCATTACCGCCGGAATTCTCCGAAAGCATTTCTTTCGCCATCTCTGCCGCCTTTGTGCCGGACCAATCGTTTACGACCATGTCAAAATAGAGATTAGCCGACTTCTTGTTACCGGTCCTCTGATAATATTGGCCGATACTGAATTGTTTGTAGGCTAATTGCTCATTTATCTCTTTCAGCACCTCGTCAACATCAATTTCTTCGGTATCTCCCGGATATAACAGTTTGAATTTTTCATAACAGCTTTTTGCAATGCTCAGGCTTGATGCGTCATAAAATGCTCTCTTATGCTCGGGATGATTGTTATAGGCGGCATGCTTGCAGCGAGCCATATTGAGCAGCGCATTCCTGCCTGTTTTTCCTGTCTGGTATTGTGATGATATCTCCCACCATTTGAGGTACGCTGCGTTAAACTCTTTCTTTCTTTCATAATGTTCAGCCACCGATATAGACGCGTTTAATCCCATCGGTGTGTCGAGGCCCGCCCTGTCGGTAATCTTTTCCATAATCCTGACGCCCTCGGCATATCCTCTCAAATGGACAAAACGGAGCACCCGTTTCTTCTGGCCGCCTAAATAAGCCGTTGCTATGGCATATTGCCTGTCCATAACCTGATCACGGAAATCACTGTCCGGCTGTTCGGTGAGCAGCTTCTCATAGATTCTCAGTGCTTTGGTGAACTCGCCTTTTTCTTCGTATTGTTGTGCCACTGCAACAGTTGCCTCGGTCCCTATCGGTGTATCAGGCGCCTGCTCACTGATTCTTTTCATAATTTCCAGGCCCTCGGCGTATCCTGTTACTTCAAAAACGCCAAGAACGGTTTTTTTCTGTCCGCCTAAAAAAGCCGTCGCTATCGAAAACTGCCTGTCCAGAGCCGCATCTCGAAGTGCGCTATCGGGATATTTAGTGATAAGCTTTTCGTAATTATCGACCGCCTGGGTAAACTTACCTGCGCAAAAGAGCATCTCCGCCTTGATAAAAACATCTAAATCAGGACCGGCTATCTCAGGAAAATCCTTTTTCAGTTTATCGAACGCCTGCCGGGCGGCCTTGGTTTGGCCGGTATTAACCAGCTTCTTCGTTTCCGTCACAGCCAACAGAAACTTATCCCTGCCCTCAGCAGTAACGGCCTTCCAGCCCTGGTCTTTTTCCAAACGCCAGGTGTCCGCCGAAACCATCGATATCGCAGACAATACGACTGCCATTGCCTGCATCATTAATCGAATTCTGTATTTTAGCATATCCATGCCCCGCCAAATCTTCTTTATTTCGAAGGTTATTGGTAAATCGTTAAGCATTATACCTATTCCCGAAGCTATTGCAAACCCGCTCTTTAAAATATAATGTGATATAATCTCTCCATAATAATTGCAGGAAAGCTTGTTTTTTGCATATTTGCCGGTTATAAAGCTATGGACTAATCAACCATATTATTGTTTAAAGCTAAATGGAGGTGCAAAATGGCTAAAGGTTTTTGGACAGTTTTGATAACAATAGCGGCCGTTTTAAGTTTGGTACTCGTTTTCGGCTGCCAGTATGATGCCCTGACGGATTTATCTCTTGCCACCGGAAGTACCCGTTCCATAACGGTTGACGATTATGTGGACAAGATGAAGGCCGGCTGGATCGGGCAGATGGCCGGCGTCGGCTGGGGCGGACCTACCGAGTTCAAGTATAAGGGCGAAATCATACCCGAAGATAAGATACCCCAGTGGAAGCCGGAGATGATTAACCAGTTCCAGCAGGATGACATTTACGTTGAGATGACTTTCATGCGAACACTGGAGCTTTACGGTCTGGATTGTTCTATCCGCCAGGCGGGCATTGATTTCGCTAACAGCGGCTATCCTCTCTGGCATGCAAACAGAAATGGCCGTGATAACCTGCGTAAAGGAATTGCTCCCCCCGACTCCGGACATCCAGAGTTTAATACGCATGCCGACGACATAGATTATCAGATTGAAGCCGATTACGCAGGTCTGATTGCACCTGGTATGCCTAACGTGGTTATCGAGCTGGGCGAAAAATTCGGGCGGCTGATGAACTATGGGGACGGCCTTTATGGAGGCCAGTTTGTTGGCGGAATGTACGCCGAGGCCTTCTTTGAAAAAGATATGGTGAAGATTGTTCAGGCCGGCCTGAAGTGCGTTCCAAAAAAGAGCCAGTTCGCCGAATGTATCCGGGATGTGCTTGAATGGTACAAAGAAAATCCCGACTACTGGCAAAAAACCTGGCAGCTTATTGAAGACAAGTACCAGGACAATCCCGGCTATCGTAAATTCTCCTGCAATAAAGGCGACTTTAACATCGACGCCAAGATTAACGCGGCCTACATAGTAATGGGGCTGCTCTATGGCGAAGGGGATCCGGACAAGACGATTATTATTTCGACACGCTGCGGCCAGGACTCCGACTGCAATCCTTCCAATGCAGGAGGCATACTGTTTACCACCATCGGATTTAAGAATCTGCCCGACAAATTCAAATCGGCCCTGAATCCCGAAGGAAAGTTCAGCCATACTCCTTACAGCTTCCCAATCCTCGTGGAAGTAAGTAAGAAAATCGTTCACCAGGCGGTCAAACGCCAAGGCGGCAGGATACTGAAGAACGCAGATGCTCAGGATGTCTTTATCATTCCGGTCAGAAAACCAAAACCCACTAAACTCGAACAGTGTTGGGAAGCCGGCCCTGTTGCAAACAGCAAATTCACTGAAGAAGAAATGGCACAGATCAAAGTTCCGCAAGAATAGAGCTTATCCGGACTTGATATTTACAGGGCGGCTACAAGCGTTTTGCTTCTAAGCCGCCCTTTTTACTTGGCGTTTCTTATGTGTCGTCATGGCGTGGTTTCATTGACAAGTTACTTTAATTCTGATATTCTCTTCCAAGAGGTAACAGAAGATGAAATCGATAAAAGCCCTCTGCTTAATTTTGGCGTTCACAGCAATAATCGTTGAATACGACGATATATCTCCTTCAGAAACAACACCCCTGCACCGGGCCGTCGCTGATGGTGACATTGAGCAGGTCAAAAAGCTGATTTCAAGTGGTATCTATTTAAGCGCACAGAATATGGTCGGTAATACGCCTCTCCACTTGGCCGCCCAGGATGGTCACAGTAACATTATCGGGCTTTTTCTTGCCGGTGGTGCCGATGTAAACATAACAAATATGAGCGGCCGAACTCCGCTGCACTATACTGCACAGCGGGGTCACATGGAAGCCTCCGAACTTCTGATAGCCAAAGGGGCCGTTGTCGATGCGAGAAATAAAACCGGCGGCACTCCACTGCACTATGCTGCTAATGCCGGACACGGAGATATGGTTGAATTGCTTTTAAGCCATGGCGCGGATATTAATGCACAGGGTCAATCCGGCGGCACACCCCTGCACGGGGCGGTCATGAATGGCTGTAAAGATGTCATTGAATTGCTCATATCAAAAGGCGCTGATGTCAACATAAAGGACAGGGACGGTAATACCCCGCTGAGCCAGGCCGTTCAACTGCAAGATAAAGAAGTAGCTGAGTTTCTCATCGTCAAAGGGGCCGTAGTAGAAGACGTAATAGATAGCCTCCTCAAGACCGAATTAAAACCATTGCTCAAAGCCGCAAAAGATGGCAATTTCGACAGCGTTAAATCACTGATTTCAAATGGCGCGGATGTAAATATAAAGGACTGGCAAAGTAAAACTCCGCTACATTATGCAGTAGAAGCTGGAAATATTGAAATTGTTGATTTGCTGCTGGCCAAAGGATGCTGGATCAATGCCAAAGACGCCTGGAACTGCGAAACACCTTTACATATAGCTGCGCGAATGCACCGCAAAGACATAGTGCAGCTTCTTCTATCCAACGGCGCCGACGTAAATGCAAAAAAGCAGTTGGACGATATCCCCCTGCTATTGGCGGCCCTCGCGGGTCCCGAACACCTGGAGAAACATTTAAGCAAAGAAGGTGATGATGTCACAACCGATACGGCTACATATCTCAGAGAACTGCAAAAATTCAAAAACCTCCTGGAAAACGACACCAAAATCGATTCAAGAGATTTGACTGACGCAACTCCCCTGCACCTGACAATCCTGGATGGCAACACCGATCTGGCGGAATTGCTCATCACCAATGGCGCTAATGTAAACGCAAAGTGCAAATTCGGTGAAACACCCCTGCACTTTGCCGCAGGAAGTGGCCACAAAGAGATTGCCGAGCTTCTATTGAAAAAAGGCGCCAATGTCAACGCAACAGACTATCAGCGCCAGAGCCCCCTGAAATGGGCAAAAGATAAAGACCACACAGAAATCGTCGAACTTTTACTCAAGCACGGGGGTAAGTTATAATAATTTTATGGTATTTTTGCCGATTGAATGCTATAATGCTTTCTCAATGACGTAAAGACTTTAGGAGTATAAAGAATGTCGGAAAACATTAATCGTCGCGATTTTTTCAAAAAGTCCCTGATAGCCTCGGCCGGAGTCACATCGGCTATGAGTCTTGAAGAAAAGAACCTGTTAGCACAAATGAAAAAGCCCGCCAAACAAACCGCAAAACCGGTCAAAGGTTTGCCGAGAGGCAAAATAGGCGACCTGAACGTCAGCAGGATAATCTGCGGCGGAAATCTAATCGGAGGCTGGGCGCACAGCAGGGACCTCACCTACGTTTCTTCTCTGGTCGTGGCTTATCACACCGATGAAAAGGTCTGTGAAACATTGGAGCTGGCCGAGGAGAACGGCATCAATACGATTTTAACAAATCCTCGCTCCGACAGAGTTATTAATAAGTATTGGAATGAACGTGGCGGAAATATTCAGTGGATTTCCGATTGTGCATGGGGCCCGGACATAAAAACCGGAATAAAACGCTCCGTCGATAGTGGTGTTCATTCGGCTTATATACAAGGCGGCCTTGCAGATAATGCTGTAGAAAAGGGGCAGGTTGACCTGTTAGGCGAAGCACTCGAATATATCAAGGAACAGGGCATACCCGGCGGACTGGGCGCACACCGGCTCAGTACGGTCGAGGCCTGTGTCAAAGCCGGCCTTAAGCCCGATTACTGGGTCAAGACACTTCATCCCGGCAAATACTGGTCGGCTAAGATTCACCCGGAGAATGACAACATCTGGAGCAGAACTCCCCAGGACACAATAAAGTATATGGAAACTCTCGATACACCATGGATTGCCTTTAAGGTTTTGGCCGCCGGTGCAATTCATCCGAGAGACAGTTTCAAATATGTTTTCGAAAATGGGGCTGATTTTGCCTGCGTGGGGATGTTTGATTTTCAGGTTATCGAAGATGTGCTTATCGCAAAAGATGCACTTTCCAGTAAATTGAACAGACGTCGTCCATGGAGGGCGTAACACGTTTAGCAACAATTAAAGGGTGAATAAAATGTCAAAAGATTTGAACCGCAGACAGTTCGTAAAAAAATCCATCCTCGCTTCCGCCGCTGTTACATCGGCAATGAGCCTCGAAGAAAAAGCTTTGTTAGCACAAATGAATAAACCCGCCCAGCCGACTGTTGGCT
Source organism: Sedimentisphaerales bacterium (assembly GCA_032250555.1). Lineage (GTDB taxonomy): Bacteria > Planctomycetota > Phycisphaerae > Sedimentisphaerales > Anaerobacaceae > NIOZ-UU13. Next base: position 6,747 of record JAVVFI010000050.1, on the reverse strand, counting down.
CTGCCAAAGGCCTGCCCGCCGGCAAAATCGGCGATGTCAAAATAAGCAGGATAATCTGCGGGGGAAATCTAATCGGTGGATACGCTCACAGCAGAGACTTGATTTATGTATCTTCTTTACTGAATCACTATTTCACGGATGAAAAAATTATTGAAACCCTCCAGATATGCGAGGAAAACGGTATAAATACTATCATCACAGGCACCGGCTCAGCCGCTCTTCTTAACAAATACTGGAACGAAAGAGGCGGCAAAATCCAGTGGTTCGCACAATGCATGTCGAAAACGGACGACCTCACGGGCGATGTTAAAAAGGCCATTGATAACGGAGCTACCGGTGCTTTTGTGATTGGTAATGTCGGGGACCAGTGGTCACGGAACGGCAGAACCGACCTTATTGGAAAAGTCGTGGATTATATCAAACAAAACGGTATCATCGCAGGCGTCGGCGGACATAACCTGCGCACGCCCATGGCCGCTGAAAAAGCAGGCATCAATGCCGACTTCTATATGAAAACCCACCACAGCACCAACTACTGGTCAAAGAGAAAACCAGACCAAAACAAGGATGTGATTGACAACTACAATACCGATAACTATTGGGACAAGAATCCGGAAGAAACCGTCGAGTTTATGAAAACAGTGAAAAAGCCCTGGATTGCCTATAAGGTATTGGCCGCCGGCGCTATTCATCCAGGAGACGGCTTCAAATACGCCTTTCAAAACGGTGCCGATTTCCTCTGCGTAGGAATGTTCGACTTCCAGGTCATCGAAGATGCGCTCATTGCCAGGAACATCTTGGCAGGCAAAATAGAAAGACAGCGCCCATGGAGAGCGTAACAAATCAGTAATCCCTGAATCTTTTCATCCACTCAGGCCAACGTTACAGCCTCTATGAATTTTGCAGATTATATTTGGCTTTCGTAAGTTTAAGCGGCGCCGTCATCGTAATCTTACTGCCCCGGCCTTTCTCGGAATCAATCTCAAGACGCCCTCCCAACTGTTCCAGACGCTCCTTGATACTGAAAATGCCGAATCCTCCGTTTTCGGAGGCCAACGAAGTTATATCGGTAAACTCGATTCCCACTCCGTCATCCTCGACACTAACGCATATCTGACTGTTAACTTTACTGACTGAAACTTTCACATTGGACGCTTGTGCATGTTTGACAACGTTGATAAGAAGTTCCCGTATATTACGGAATAAAAGCGAACGAATATCATCATCCAGCTGCTTGGTTTGCCCGTCATCTTCGAACTCGATGTTAATGCCGTGTTGTTCCTGGATTCTCTCTTCGAGCCACTCGCTCACGGCCGTCTCAAACCCAATCTCGTTTAACACCGGAGAGCTGAGATCAAATGTTAATGTTCTTGTGTCCTGAATGACCTTGTCGATATTGTTACTGATTTCATTCAGGGCCTTTGTAAATTCGCTGGTGCCTGTGGTTTGTTGAAGTTCGTCAAGTTTGAGCTTGGAAAACACAAGAGTCTGCCCGATTTGGTCGTGGAGCTCCGTAGCAATGCGGCGCCTCTCTCGCTCCTCGATAATCGACAACTGAGAAGCCAGAGACTTAAGCTTTGCCTGGTATTCTAAAAGTTGTTCCTCCGCCTTCTTGCGATCGGTAACATCCTGGATAGTGCCGATCATGCGGATAGGCCTGCCCTCTTTGTCGAATTCAAGCCTTCCCAGACCGTGCACCCATTTTACTTGCCGGTCCGACGCACGTATGATCATATATTCACGATCAAAGGATTGACCCTGACCAACCACATGCTCAGACAAGTAAACAGACATTTCCTCACGATGTTTCGGGTGTACAATCTGCAGCCAACCTTCTGTGCTCCGATCATAATCTTCTTCAATTCCGAAAATTGAATCCAGTATATCAGAGCTTTCCCATGAATCAGCCGGAATGTCTAATGTGTAATATCCCAACCTGGCGACTTTCTGTGAATACCGCAGCAGATTGGCGTTATGTTGCAGTAATTCGTCCGTCCGCTTATGTTCGGTGATGTCCTGCGTAAAACCTATTGCCCGAATACAATTCCCTTTATCATCAAACTCCTGTTCAGCCTTTTCCCTGACCCATCTAATCTCACCGTCAACCAGAAGTCGATGCTCAATATCATAAGGTTCTTTATTGAGGGCCGCCTTCCATTTCTTATTTACATATTCCCTGTCATCCGGATGAACACAATCCAGGAAAATCTCATAAGTAAGGTCTGTACCTTTTGGAATTCCGAAAATTCGATAATTTTCATCCGTCCAGATCAATATATTCTTTTCGATATCTAATTCCCATGTCCCTATCTTTCCTATATTCTGCGCTTTTTCAAGGTAATACCGATGCTTGCTGAGCTCTTTCTCTGCCTTCTTGCGCTCGGTGATGTCATCGATTATACAAATACTCCGGCTATACTGGCCGTTTTCATCTTTTAGCCCCGAAGAATTTATACATACATCGATTAGCCTTCCGTCTTTTCGTACCATTTTATATTCTTTATTATAAGAGTAACCTGTGGACATCAGCTCATCCAGATTTTCGTGGGCTTTTTCAATACAATCCGGATGAATTATCTTGCTCATTGGATGCCCGATTATTTCTTCACGCTCGTAGCCAAGGACTTCCCGTACACGATTGTTACAATCGACAATAACGCCTTCTTCATTCACAGAAGTTATTAAGTTGGCCGCAATTTCAAAAATTGAGCGATATTTATCTTCCGATTCCAATAGAGCATCTTCTATTTGCTTACGTTCGGTGATATCTCTTAAGAAATTCAATGTAGCCGGACCGCCGTTCCAATCCATCAGGATTCCATTACTCTCAAGCCATATAATATTATTCTGCTTATCGCAAATTCTGAACTCATAAACTTCTGGAACCTCCTCCATTTTAAACCGCTTGAGGTGGATTTTCATTACATGGTCTCGATCTTCCGGGTGAACGAATTCTATAAAGGGCCGAAATGTTAATTCCTCTTCCGTATAATCCATAATAGATATAACCGTGGGATTGACGAATTTCAGTACTTTATCCTGAACTACAACAATGCCTTCTTGAGCATTATCGATCACAGCCTTATATCTGGCCTCGCTTTCACGCAAGGATTCTTCCGCTTCCTTACGCTCGGTGATATCTTCGAATGTTGTATAGACTTTATAGGGTTTCTTTTCTCCCTTCCTGAAAAGTGGGACAGAATTGATGTTTATCCAGTGATATTGTTCATCGTTCGGATTTAATATCCCCATAAGAACACCCTTTTCAGGATTACCCGTTTTCAGTGAAATCATCGAAGGATGTTTCTCTCCCGGAAAATCTGAGCAGTCTTCATGGATCGATCTCCAGAGAGGATCAGCAGAAGTGCGCCCTTTCATCTCATCCAGAGTTAAACCAAGGATACGTTCTGCTGCTGGATTAGCTGAGATTATTTGGCCGCAAGCATCCTGATAAACTACTCCCTGTGACATTGTCTCAAACAACGTCCGGTGTTTTTCCTCGCTCTCCAGCAGTATCTCCACTGCATGATTACGCTGCTCAAGTGCAAGCCAAATCGGCCTCACGAGCAGCCAATACAATATGGGAGTACCCACAATAGTTAAAAGAAGAGGATCCAAAACAATTTCCCAGCCTCTTTGACGAGGCAGTATATGCAGCAGCGCCATAATGGCGGCCTCACAAACGAAAATCGTTACCAGCATTTTAATAAAAAGCCGGATTGCATCTTTATATGCACTCTTGCCTGTAGGTACTGAAACTTCACTTTTTTTATGAGGCGGTTGAACTGTCTTGACCTCATCAATTGGTTGGTGCTTACTTTCATGTTGCATATATCAATCTCCGGTTGTTAAATTCGTGAGGTATTCTAATGACTATCGCTTCGAACCACAAGGAGAATTCAATCCAATAACCGAACACTTATAATAAATATGAAAGGCTTGCACATAATCCCAATAATGAGAAAAGAAACACGTTTGTTTCAAATAATAAATGCTTACAGAGAAACCCCTTATTGTATTTGCCTCTGCAAGCTGTTCTAATTACTGATACAGAATAGCTTGTTGGCGGTACGAATGAACAACCGGCCATCGGCGATGGCGATTGATGCCTGGACGGATTTGTCTTCCATATCGATTCGTGAAAGTATCTTAAACCGTCCCTCATCGGCGGCAAGTACAACGGCCTCAGCCGCTTCACTGATGCAGTACAGCTTACCATCCCCTGCCGTAATGGACGCCCACCACGGAGCCCTTCCCCCGAGCGTGCCCTGCCATTTTTGCCGTCCGGTTCCGGCATCCAGACATGTCACAACTCCTCCTTTTCTGTCGCCAAGAACATAGATGTTGCCCTTGTAATAAAGCGGAGTGCTCACGTCCGGCGCAGGCCCCTCAAACTTCCATGCTATATCATCATCTGAAACATTGCCCTCAAGGCCGCCCTTAAGTGCCAACAGACCCAGACTGCCCCTCGGTGGAACACCAAATATCAGCCCTTCCCCGGTAACAACTGAGGAAATGTTACGCCCCCTTGTACTCTTCTCCTTTGCATATTCATAGCGCCAGATTTCTTTACCGGTTGCCGGATTATTAGATGTAATATAGTCGCTGCCTATAACGAGAATTTCGGAACGTCCTGAATGATTAAACGGTATCGGAGAGCTGTAAGAATCAAGCGACTCATTCAGAGCATCGGTCTGGCGAGCCTGCTTCCAGATATTTTCACCCGTTTTTGCATCCACTGCTAAGATAAAAGCTTCGAGGCCGGTACCCTGAGGAGAGCGATAGGCCGTATGGCGACGTTGGATCAGGACATAAAGCCTATCGTTAAAAAGGAGCGGACTTGAGCTATAGCCGTACTTTAGTGAAATATTGCCGTATTCATCTTCAAGATTGCGAGACCAAATAATATTTCCTTCATAGTCCAGCCCGGCCAGTTCACCGGAGCCGTACATGAAATACACATGCTTGCCGTCAGTCACAGGCGAAGGCGTGGCCGGATTGTTTCTGGGCACCTTTCTAATGGACACCCCCAGCTTTTTTCGCCATATCTCCTTGCCGTTTTTGGCATTGAAGCAAAGAGCAAAAAGACTGCCGCTGTTTTTATCCGTCGAGCTTACAAAGACTTTACCCTTGGCGATAATAGGTGTAGCGGAGCTGTGACCGGGAAGTGAGACCACCCAGGCGACATTCTCTGTCTTGCTCCATCTTGACGGCAGGTTTTTCTCTTCACTCGAACCATTCAGAAACGGTCCGCGCCAATGCGGCCAGTCGCCGGCTAAAACCCGCGCACTCAAAAGTAAACAAACAAATATTATTTGTGTTGAAATTCTTCTGCATATCATTGTTACCTTCCTCAAAATCAGCGGGATATTACTCTATGCACCCCTTTTCAATATCCTAAAAACAAACGACAGACCATACTAACAAATCTAATCTGCAGCTTCTACTCTTTTTCCCTGCCCATTCCGGCAGAATGTAAAAACAGTAAGCAGGATTTTTGCTTTTCTTGACGACAGACTGCTAATACCGTATAGTTATGAACTTTAGTGATTTAAGGATAGGATTTAGGTTATTTGGAGTTTGTTGTATATGGCTAAGAGAAGTCAATGTGAGAAGTGTACTGGATTGTGCTGTCAGTATTTTGCGTTACCGATTGAAACACCCGAAGACAAAGATGACTTCGATGATATAAGATGGTATCTGTGCCATAAGAATATGACGGTCTTTGTAGAGGATGGAGACTGGTATATCAATATAAATAACCGGTGCAGGCACCTCTCAGAAAAAGACCATCGCTGTATGATTTACGATAAAAGGCCGAACATCTGCAGAGGATACCGTCATGGCGACTGCGATTTTGTAGAGGGGGAATACGATTATGAGCTGCATTTTACAAACGATAAGCAGATGGAGGAATACATAAAGATAAAATTTGACAATAACATAACCGAAAAACAAAAGGCAAAGAAAAAGCAGAAAAAGAGTAAGAAATGAAGATACCGCCGGTAAAAGGGACAAGAGATTTTTATCCGCCCCAGATGAATGTCAGAAACTGGATAATCGACGGCTGGAAAAAGGTCTCCGTCCGCAACGGTTTCGAGGAATATGATGGGCCGATATTCGAGCTTCTTAAGATGTATCAGATTAAAAGCGGAGATGAGATAGTAGAGCAGCTCTTCTCTCTGCGCGACAGGGGCGGCAGAGACCTGGCCCTCAGGCCTGAAATCACACCGACCCTGGCACGCATGGTAAACCAGCGAATCAATGCTCTCCCAAAACCGATTAAGTGGTTCTCCGTACCAAGGCTCTTCCGTGCCGAACGCCCCCAAAAAGGCCGGCTCCGAGAATTCTTCCAGTGGAACGTTGATATAATCGGAGAAGATAGCCCCCTTGCCGACGCCGAGGTCATCTTTACAACCGTAGATTACCTACGAGAAGCCAAACTTACACATCGTGATATTAGGGTCAAGATTTCAAGTAGAAAACTTTTATCTTCTTTACTCCTGACAATTGGTATATCAAAGAACCAACTTGATCCATTATACGCGTTGCTTGATAAGTATCGCAAAATGCCAAAGGATACTTTCGAAAAAACACTTGCTGAACAGGTACCGGATTCAAGTATAGCCAGCAAAATTATGAAATTTATGACCGCTGATACCTTGGCTGGTTTAAATGATATAGTTGGCAATAATCCGGATGTCAGCGAAGCCATTCAGGAACTTGCACATTTAAAAGACTTACTAG
>JAVVFI010000509.1:0-3083 GCA_032250555.1 Sedimentisphaerales bacterium | reverse complement strand
GGTAAGAATATAGCCGGTGTTACAGCGGGAGCTTCGACTCCGGACTGGATAATTGCCGAATTTGTAAAAAATTTAGAAGCTTTTAATACCGATAGCGGTTAGAATATAGCTTTTTGTCGATAAGGAAAGAAAAACAAAATAGACAGGTAAGTAATTTGCATTTGCTGCGTGGGCAAATGTGTTTTGTCAAATATTAACCGAAATATTTAAATTGTGCAGTGTTGCACAAGGGCTTGTCGGCGTAAATGTGGGGCGCTGACAAGTCGAAAATGAAGACTCCACAGAGGAAGTTGGATTTATGGTAGATAGAAACATAGTTAACAAATTAGGATTGTCGGAAGAGAAGCTCGAAGAGCAGATCAGCGAGATGTTCAGTGATCAGGAAAATGAATTTTTGGAAGAAGCTTTACAGACTAAAGTTGATTCTCGTTTGCCGGGTGCTATTCTCAAAGGGACAATCGTATCGCAAATAGGGAATGATGTCATTGTTGAGGTGGGCTTAAAAAGCGAAGGGATTGTCGATGCAGGTGAATTTGACGGCTCTGACAATATAGTAATGGGCGCTGAGATTGAGGTCCTTCTTGAAGATACCGATTCTGAAAGCGGGCTTGTGTTGTTGTCAAAACGCAAGGCCGATATCATCAGAGGCTGGGAGACAATACTCAGCAGCAAGAAAGAGGGGGATGTTGTTAAAGGTAAGGTTATACGGCGGATTAAGGGTGGATTGCTTGTTGACATTGGCGTGCCTGTGTTTTTGCCCGCCTCGCAGGTTGATATAAGAAAGCCGGGTGATATCAGCAGATTCATCGGCAAAGAAGTGGATTGTAAGATTCTAAAAATCGATATCGAAGGCCGAAACATTGTTATATCGAGGCGAAAGCTTATAGAAGAAGAGCGTCACAGTAGCAAGGAAAAGATTCTTTCCGAAATAGAGGTCGGTCAGACCCGAAAAGGTGTTGTGAAAAATATCGCGGACTTCGGTGTGTTTGTAGATTTGGGAGGCTTGGACGGTCTGCTGCATATTTCTGATTTGAGCTGGGGCAGAATATCACATCCGTCGGAAGTTGTTAAGCTTGACCAGGAAATAGAGTGTGTTGTTGTCGGCGTTGATAAAGAGCACGAAAAGATTTCATTGGGATTGAAGCAGAAAACGTCCAGTCCATGGGACGATGTTGAGCGGCGATATCCAATCGGCGCCAGGGTAAAGGGTAAAGTTGTAAACGTCATGAACTACGGCGTGTTTATTCGGCTTGAAGACGGAATTGAAGGTCTCGTACATATCAGCGAGATGAGCTGGACAAGGCGTCTGGCACATCCGGGCGAAGTAGTTAACCTCGGAGACGAAATTGAGGTCATTGTTCTGAATGTTAACAAGGAAAAGCAGGAAATCTCGCTGGGCATAAAGCAAACCCAAACAAATCCGTGGGCGATAGCTTCGCAAAAGTATCCTCCGGGTACGGTTGTAACTACCAAGGTGCGCAGTCTTACTAATTTCGGTGCTTTTGTTGAGATAGAGCCGGGTGTCGATGGAATGGTACACATTTCAGATTTAAGCTGGACGAGAAAACATAGCCATCCGGGTGAGGCACTGCAGAAGGGCCAGGACGTAAAATGCGTTGTTCTGGAAGTTAACGTGGACAAACGCCGGGTATCGCTCGGAATAAAACAAATAACTGAAGATCCATGGATACGTGCTATTCCTGAGAAATATATTCCGGGACATATCATTAAAGGCAAAGTGGCAAAACTTACTAATTTTGGTGCGTTTGTCGAACTTGAAAATGATTTGGAGGGGCTGTTACACATTTCTGAGCTTGCCGACCACAAGATTGATAAGCCTCAGGATATTGTTAAGGTCGGAGACGAAGTTGAAGTGAAAATTCTGAAAGTTGATACTGATGCCAGAAAAATCGGTTTGAGTTTGCGAAGGGTTCAGTGGGCTGCTGAAGAAGAGGCTGCCGAGTCTGACAAACAGCAGCGGGCGCCGTCAGGACCTGAGAGGGTGCTTTCTGATGCTGATATGGACAGGTTTGTTAATCCGAAGACTGTCCAGCCCATAGAGACTGATGCTCAGGTGAGCAGTGAAGATAAAACTGATGCCAAAGCTGACGATTCCGGCAGTGAGACATCTGCTCATGCGGGTCCTGATAGCGTTCTTTCTGATGCTGATGTAAGCCGGCTTATAAAGCCGGAAGAAAAAAAGGATGAGCAGCCCGATGATGTGGTTGATACCGAGCCCGCCGATACAGAGAAGAAAGCTGATGAGACCGAAGATGTTTCTGAGGCTAAAGAGCCGAAGAGTTCCATTTTGAATGTTTTCAAACGAAAAAGAAAAGCCAAAGCAAAGGAAGAAACTGAACAGCCTTCGGAAAACACTGATGCTTCTGCTCAGGCTGACGATGACAGCTCTGAGGAAAAAACCGAGCAAGAGTAAACTTTTAGAGGTTCCCTTTAGAATAATACGTTCAAAAGTACTTAATAAATTTAATTAGTGCTTGTTTTGTTGAGTTATTTTTAACAGTGCATTAATTGCGCATAATCGGCAGCAAGCATTGGGATAAATTTGTATCAGAAGTGGATTGCTGAGCTTCGATCTATAGTTGTTGAGTGCGTTTTTCCGGCCCAAAATGGCCGTTATAATGATAGAAAGCAGTTGAAGCCATGATTTTTGGATGAAACTGTATTCACCTTAGTTCGTTTAAATGGCAGAATTCTGCAGTTTTTTGACAAAATATAATTGAAAATATGACCTATTTTGCGACATTTCTCTTGACGTAAATGTGGGTAATTTGGTACAAATAAGATATGTAGAGCTGGTGAGTTTTAAAATAATTTAGACTTTCCGGCGCAAAATATCTACAGTTCCTGGGCAAACACCTATGCGTATAGGTGAGGAACAGAGTTGGAGTGAGGATGGTATCTCGGAGGAAGAGTCCCCGTCTTGGCTTTCAACTCAAAGATGGCTTCCACTTTTGAAGAAGTGGACTAAAGTCATTTCCTTCAATAAAAGTTATTTTTAACAGGCACAGGGTTTGGTGAAGATTCTTTGTTGCTTGTGTGAAGGTTGTTTGAGACAGATACAG
>JAVVFI010000508.1:0-3083 GCA_032250555.1 Sedimentisphaerales bacterium | reverse complement strand
ATAAATACAAATGGAACCTTGAAGACCTTTACTCTTCGGACCAGGAGTGGAATGAGGCCAAGCAAGAGCTTGTTGCTCAGTTTGACCAGGTGACCGGATACAAAGGAACATTAGCAAATTCTGCATCCGAGTTGTTGGCTTGCCTTAAGTTTAGCAGCAATATATCGAAGGAATTTGGACGCCTGTACAGCTATGCTAATATGAAATCCGATGAGGACGTTGGCAATTCGAAGTACCTGGCAATGAAGCAGGAAATGCAGCAGCTTAGCACTGATTACAGTTCGAAAGCTGCATTTATCAGGCCGGAAATTGCCGAAATGGAAAAGGATAAAATCGATGAGTTTATTAAACAAAATCGCGGCCTGAAAATCTATAAGATGCCGTTATATGATATACAGCGGACGAAGGCTCATACGTTATCTGATAAAGAAGAAAAGATACTTGCACAGGCGAGCTTGTTGGCCGGCGGGCCGGCTTCGATTTTTTCTGTCTTCAGCAATGCCGAGCTGCCTTATCCTGAGATTACTTTAAGTGACGGCACAAAGGCTAAGCTGACAAAGGCAGGATATGCCCAGCACCGCTCTTCTCCCAATCGAGATGACCGCGAAGCTGTATTTCAGGCATTCTGGGAGACGTTTACAAAGTTCAAAGGGACTTTCGGGACGCAGCTTTATGCGAATGTGAAGAAGGACATGTTTTATGCCCGCACGCGAGGCTATGAATCTTCACTGCACAGCGCTCTTGATGAAAACAATATTCCGACAGAAGTGTATTTGGCTCTTATCGAAAACGTAAGCAACAATCTTGACTCATTCCATCGCTATCTGAACCTGAAAAAAAGAATGCTTGGCGTGGAGACGTTAAAATATTCGGACATATATGCTCCGGTTGTTCAAGGCATTGATTTGAAATACACATTCGATGAAGCGAAAAAACTTACGATCGATTCGGTAAAACCTTTGGGAAGCAGTTATGGCCGTGTCGTCGAGAAAGCCTTTAAGGATCGATGGATTGATGTTTATCCGACTCCGGGCAAACGTTCGGGTGGTTATTGTAACGGCAGCGCCTACGACGTTCATCCTTACATCCTTTTGAATTATAACGGTCAATATGATGATGTAAGTACATTAGCTCATGAGCTGGGCCATGCGATGCACAGTTATTACTCTAATAAGGAGCAGCCATATCCGACAGCCGACTATTCGATTTTTGTCGCAGAAGTGGCTTCCACTTTTAACGAGGCTCTGCTGATTCACAAAATGCTCGAAGAAATCAAAGATGATGACACACGCTTATCTTTGCTGATGAATTACCTGGATGGAATTAAGGGAACGGTTTTTCGGCAGACCCAGTTTGCCGAGTTTGAGCTGCGTATCCACGAGAAGGCCGAACGTGGTGAGCCTCTGACGGGGGACGTGTTGACCGCGTTATACGGCGAAATTCTTAAAAAATACTACGGCCATGACAAGGGAGTTTGTCATATCGATGATTTGTATGCGATAGAATGGGCATACATCCCGCATTTTTATTATAACTTCTACGTCTATCAGTACTCGACATCTTTTACCGCTTCCACTGCTTTGGCTGAAAAGGTTCTGGACAAAGAAAAAGGAGCGGTAGGAAATGTTGTTGAGTTTATATCATCTGGAGGTAGTGATTATCCGATTGAGCTTTTGAAAAAGGCGGGAGTGGATATGACGGGAGCTGAGCCGTTTAATAAAACAATGGCAGCGATGAATCGTACCATGGATGAAATAGAGGCGATTTTAGATAAAAAGGGAAAATAGATTGAAAAATTTTGAGAGGAAAGGGTAGAGAAATGGAAAAACATGTCACTCTTGTAGCCGCGCTTAATATAGGCTTTGGTATTCTTGGGGTATTGATTGCCTGTCTGGCTTTTATAGTTATTGCCGGAGCTGGGGCTGTTTCAGGGGACCCGCAGGCAATGGCTATCACTTCGATTGTTGCCACTGCGATAGCTCTATTTTTTATTACATTATCTGTGCCGGAGATTATCGGTGGTATCGGGCTTCTGAAACATAAAAACTGGGCGAGGATACTGGTTCTGATAATTGCCGTTTTGGACTTATTCCAAATCCCATTTGGAACAGCTATTGGCATTTACACTATCTGGGTTTTGCTGAATGATGAGACTGCAAAATTATTCGCACAAGACTCCTGCTAAACAGATGTTCTGGTTTTAAGAAGCTATTTCAAAGACGCGAAGAACCTCTTGAGTCTGGGCTGATATTTATCGGTAATGTCGAATGAGGTGATTACTCCCTTTGCTTTTCCGATTATGAGTTTTCTTTCCACAAATCCGAAATATCTTGAGTCCTTACTATTATCCCTGTTGTCGCCCATCATAAAGTAACTGTTCTGTGGTATCTTGACCGGCCCGAAGCTGCGGATAGCGGTAATCGAAGGGGTGCTCATCACTGCATGAGAAATTCCATCCAAATCTTCCATCACCAATATGCACTTTTCTTTCAACCTGCCGGACAGATATTCTTTGTATTTTGAGTCGATTTTCGTATAACCGGCTGGTTCTCCGTTTAGAAATAGTGTGTTGCTCCTTAATTCGATTATGTCACCCGGCTGTCCTACTACTCTCTTGACTAATCGAGTTCCCTCCTCGGGAGAAAAACAAACTACTATGTCACCTTTTTGGGGATTCGACCATTTTGCAAGTCGGTGCAAAGTAAGAGGAAACCGCAGGTCATATGCAATTTTATTAACATAAATCAAGTCACCTTCCAGTATGGTGGGATTCATAGAGCCGGTCGGCACCCAGTTCCAGTCGGCCACGCTTGATTTTGTAGGTACTAAAACAAAAACTATGAAAAAAATGGTTGCTCGCCATTCTTTCCAGAGCCTGTAAATAAATCTTGTCACTTTTTGTTTCTTCATTTTTTTCCTCCATAAAATATTATCGACAAGGAGAGTTTAATACTATACGTGAAATATTTGTAAATGTTCTTTATTATGCTTGAGAATATGTTTCTTGTTACGGTTGCGTTTATTGCGGGAATCTGTTATTTTTTGTCATATATTGAGGCTTGGCTGTGTGGCTGAGTCTTTAA
>JAVVFI010000507.1:0-3085 GCA_032250555.1 Sedimentisphaerales bacterium | reverse complement strand
CTGCCGAAGCCTTCGGCATTGGGGAAAGCAGGCAAGGCACAGGCCGAGGATGAAATTATCAAGACCAAAAGAGGCGATAAGATTTCTGAAAAATAATGACTGGAAAAATCTACACATTTTTTGCTTTTATGTGACATTCTGAATATGCACTTAATGATTAGAATCCGTTGCCAAATTGTTTTCATATTTTTGCCCACACTATTCTGTTTGTAATGTGTATCGGAAATATTATATCCGACATTTCCCGGATAACCTATTAAACAATATAACTTCCTAATTGCAATGTCGATACTGTGAAGAAGTATTATTTTACAGAAATAACGCTCGACCCTGCAATAGGCCATCAATGTCTTCGCCCGGGACCAGAATGATAGAGATAACCAGAGTGCAAAGCACTCGATAATCGGGCACCTATTAAGAGATCAACGTCAAATACTAAAACTTATGTTGTGACGATCAAACTGGTTGCCTCTGTTACTATGGTTCCATCGGGCCAGGTAATGTGGGCGGTGAGGCGGTGCTTGCCTGGAGTAAGTCCTGTGATATCCGAACGAAGTATAAAGTGGTGTGGCATTTGCATTTTGACGTAGCCGCCTTTTTCAGTGTACTGTTGCATTGGTGTCCATGGGCCGGTGTCGATACGCACCTTAGCTGTTGACCCGTTAGGGGCGTCATAGCAGTTGAAAATAATCGCGAAGCTCTTTGAGGGTATGACGGGATTATCAAGGCCCACAAATTCGCCACTGCGGTCCACTTTCGACTCACAGCTCGAAACATATCGATGGCTAATGCTGCCTCCTCTGACTTCGATGATACGGTAGCCTCGGGGTACGTTGTCAACGCCGCGTTCGAATCCTTCACCTGAATGCCACCAGCAGCCACATACTGAAATGCTCGACACAAACTCAATACCCTTGACAGTAATACGTTCGTTTTCATGAGCATGCCCATGGAGGACAAGCTTGACATTGTGAAGGGCAAGGATATCGATAAGCTCTTCAGCACGTGATTTGTTGAACTGTGGTGCGATGGGGAAGTCTTCAGGAAAAGTGCCCCCGCCTCGCCGTTCGATATAGGTTGACACAATCGGAATGTGGATACCACAGATTATAGGGGTCTGCTTAGGGGTGACTTCAAGATCTGCTTTCAGCCAGGCTATTTGGATTGGATCGAGACAGGCATCGATGGTGTCTTTACCCTGGCGGCTGACGACAGTATTGCCGTCAAGCGTGATGAAGTGTACGCAGCCAAAGTCAAAAGAGTAGTATGCAGCGCCGAAGCAATCATTAAAGAGCTTGCGCGGATTCTTGTCGTTAAGTGCGATATCATGATTACCGGGACAGGCATGAAGCGGCATTTGGAGTTTCCTGATGCAATCAAGATAGGCCTTGCCTGTGTTGGGATAGAGGCTCATGTCGCCCATATCCCAAACGAATGCAGGCTTGAGGGAGTTGATCTCGGCAATGGTTCTGCTGAATTTGGAGACAGCGAGTTTGCCTCGTTCGATATGAACGTCAGTGATAAAGGCAATGTTGAAGTCGCGAACTTCCCGTATATTGGGCCCGGTGACAGAAGATGTGTTGCAAGTTGCGCCAAGGCACGCCATAGCCGAAAGTGAAAGGAATTGCCTTCTGTCCATTCTATCCTTTGCCTTTCACGAGTATTTCCATAGTATTGGGCAACACACCCAACTCTCAAATCATGCAATTTATTTCATAACATATTTAAGGTCTTAATTCAAGCTGATAATATCTGTGCTTTCAAGTCGAGGCCCATGTTCACCCAACATTTACATGGGCTTAAAAGAATCGGAATCGATAAATTTTGAAAATAAGGATAAAGATAAAGTTCCTTTGTGAATTGTCAATCGACGTGCCCTGTTGTTGCTAAAAAAATGATCGCTCATTATCAGTTGAAGTCTCGTGATGAATCTGTTAACCTAAAGCAACACAAGGTTCAGGAACGTTGAAATTGAAAGGAGGATATTATGTCTTGGAAGCCTCTTGTCATAGCCGGATTCCTTATAAACATTATTCTGTCGTCGCAAGGAGGGTTAGCCGCTGAATTATTGGTTGGAACAGCAGTAGCTGATATTACTCCCGCAGAGCCAGTTGCTGTTTCCGGCCAATTTAATTTGCGAATCGCCAAAACAGTCGAAACACCAATCACCGCAAATGTGATTGCATTGGAATCTCGTGAGGATGGCTTCTCTCGTGATGTGGCGATCAT
Source organism: Sedimentisphaerales bacterium (assembly GCA_032250555.1). Classification (GTDB taxonomy): domain Bacteria; phylum Planctomycetota; class Phycisphaerae; order Sedimentisphaerales; family Anaerobacaceae; genus NIOZ-UU13. The sequence goes on along the minus strand of JAVVFI010000507.1, from coordinate 856 downwards.
GGTTTCGTGCGACCTTCTGTACATCCCCTCAGAGGTTCTGGAACTCGTCCGCAAAGCTGTACGAGCGCGCCTGCCGAATTTAGATACCAAGAAGATATTTCTCAATGGAACGCACACGCATACAGCCCCGGTTTTATTGTGCGATAAATATCCTATTCCGAGAGAGGGAGTGATGCAGGTTGAACAGTATTTATCCTTCCTTGCTAAGCAGGTCGCAGACGCAATAGTGCAGGCCTGGAACAAACGAAGCAGGGGAAGTGTTACCTGGGGATTAAGTCATGCTGTAGTCGCTTATAACCGCCGTGCAGTTTACGCTGACGGCTCAGCTCAGATGTATGGAAAGACTAACAGAACTGATTTCCGGAATCTCGAAGGATACGAAGATCACGATGTCAACACGTTGTTTTTCTGGAACGATTCAGGTGAACTCGTTGGTGCCGTAGTAAATGTCTCTTGCCCCTCGCAGGAGGTCGAGTCGAGGTCAGTAGTCAGCGCCGATTTCTGGCATTCGGTACGCAAAGCCTTACGAGAGCGTTATGGTGAGCAGTTGTGCATATTGGCATGGACGGGTGCTTCAGGCGATCAATCGCCGCACCTGATGTATAGAAAAGCGGCCGATGAGCGAATGCGCAAACTTCGCAGCCTGAATCGTCTGGATGAAATTGCCCGCCGCATTGTAAGGGCTGTGGACGATACCTACGAAGTTGTCAAAAATGATCGACACACAGATGTCCCTTTAATCCATAAAGTAGAGATAATTCAACTGCCGATGCGATTGGTCGCTGAAGCAGAATACACTGAAGCAAAAGAGGCGGTAGAAAAGGCAGCTGCCCAAATTAAGCAAAATTCTGAAGCA
>JAVVFI010000506.1:0-3112 GCA_032250555.1 Sedimentisphaerales bacterium | reverse complement strand
TTAGCAAGCTTTATTATGTTGATGGCGACTATAATGATTCGGATTTCTATGAGCACATTAAAGCCAAAATTGCAGAGTTGGACAAAATACATAAGGTATATGAAGACCTGGTACACTATCTATCGGTACCTCCTTTTTTATATCCTACCATAATAGAAAATCTTGCTCCTGCAGGACTGTCCTGTACTAAAAAACTCAATTCGAAGCAAAAGATTAAGCTGGTCATTGAAAAACCTTTCGGTAGAGACCTGCAAAGTGCTGTTGAGTTAAATAACATAATCCATAGATGTTTTGATGAATCTCAAATCTACCGTATAGACCATTACCTTGGTAAAGAGACCGTTCAAAATATTTTGATGCTACGCTTTGCGAATACCATTTTCGAACCCGTCTGGAATCGCAATTACATCGACCACGTACAGATTACAATAGCGGAATCCAGCGGCGTTGAGCATCGAGCAAGCTATTACGATAAAAGCGGCGCTCTTCGAGATATGTTTCAGAATCATATGCTTCAAATGCTCGCCCTGGTGGCAATGGAGTCACCGATATCTTTCGAGGGAGACCATGTCCGTGACGAAAAGGTCAAGCTGCTCCGGTCGGTCCGAGCATTCGATGCAAATAGACTGGATGAATTTTGTGTGAGAGGACAATATGTTTCCAGTTCAATAAAAGGGAGCAAAGTGAATGGGTACATGGAAGAACCAGGAGTGAGTGCAGATTCTACAACAGAGACCTTTATTGCTGCCAAAATGTTTATTGATAACTGGAGATGGCAGGGGGTGCCCTTTTATCTTAGAACCGGCAAGAGAATGGCGGTAAAAGAAACGGAAATTGCAATTACTTTTAAAAATGTTCCATACTCGATGTTTTCATCTGTCGGCCTTGACGAGCTGCCGGCTAATGTCCTTGTGATGCGAATACAACCTGAGGAAGGGATTTCCCTGAGTTTTCAGGCAAAACGGCCGGGGGCGAAAACATGTATGAGTACACTAACGATGAACTTCAGCTACAATGAACTCTTTGAGACCGAACCTCCTGAAGCATACCAGCGGCTATTGCTGGATTGTATGACCGGTGATCAGACGCTTTTCACAAGACAGGATGCCATAGAAACAGCGTGGCGGTTATTGTCGCCGATAATGCAGGCATGGGAAAATGACAGTGATGAACTATACGAATATCCGGCCGGAGCTGAGAGCTTTCCTGCGGCTGATAATCTCATAGAAGCGGATGGGCGAAAATGGCGAAGCTTACTGAAAGAGTGAGAGAACAGAAAAGTAGCTAAGTATTAATTTTTTTTTCATAAGGAGAAGATTGAAAGTGGATACCCAGAATACGCAAGAGCCAACATTTTATGATATTTCAATCGTTCGGCCTCAGATGCGCAATGATGATTTCAAGATGAGAAACCATGATGTCGAGCCTGCCAGATTGGAAGCTATTAAGAAAGGGCTTCTGACATTACATACCCTTGAGCTTATGGCACAGACAATCTACCGATTTCAAATTACCAGCGAGAATTGTGAATTAAATCGTCAACTCATAGCAGCTATGTGTAATGAGATGACACACCATCAGGATTTCCAGATCAAGCTCTACGAATATGGCCTCAAGCCCAGTATAATCAGATGGGCATACTGGTGTGTCGGCTTTACGTTCGGCTTTCTCTCACGCCTTTTTGGGAAAAAATCAACTCTTAAAATGGGTATTTGGGTCGAAACAAAAGCTGTCCATCATTATGCGGAGCTACTCAAGACAATCGATTGGGACGAAGATATTCGTAAGGTTATTGAAAAAGACCAGGCCGACGAAGACGGGCATATCAACAAATGGAAAAAGCTTCTAAAAGAACTGCAATAAAAAGCGTACTGGATAAGCTGTACAAAAAATACAACCATCGTGATTTAATCAAGCCGGACCCGCTTCAGTTCGTATATCGATATGACAATCCATCTGACAGAGAAATTGTTGCCTTGTTGTCAGCAGACCTCGCCTATGGCAGGGTCGAACAGATTCAAAAAAGCCTAACAAACCTTTTTGAACGTATGGGAAAAAGCCCTTATGAGTTTGTAAGAGGTTTTGGTAAAGCTGAACGGAAAAAGCTAAACGGCTTCAAACACCGCTTTAACACGGACCAGGACATTTCGGATTTATTGATGTTATTGAGGAAAGTTCTTAACCAATATACGAGCATCGAAGCCTTTTTCGTACAGGGCTACAATCCAGATGATATAAATATCATTCCGACATTATCAAAATTCTGTAATTCCCTTCTCGATATATATGCTTGCGAGCATAGTGGAAAGACAAGCCGAGGTCTTAATTATTTGTTAGTTAATCCCGCCAATGGCAGTGCCTGCAAGCGGCTTAATCTTTTTCTTCGGTGGATGATTCGTGATGATGATGTTGACACCGGGCAGTGGAAATCGATTGATAAGGCCAAGCTCATTGTTCCAATCGATGTGCATATGGGCAGACTGTGCAAGATATTAGGATTTTACAACCGAAAGGTAGTTTCTTTATCAACGGCAGTAAAAATAACAGAGTGCTTTGCTGAAATAGAGCCGGCCGACCCTGTGAAATACGACTTCGCATTGAGCAGAATTGGAATTGTAGAAAACTGTAACGGCCGACATCGCAAAGCCTGCAAAGATTGCGAACTAATCCCGTTATGTTGCCAGCGTTAACATATTATCCAAACAGAGGGGGGGGTATTTACGGCGAAAACAGCTTATTTTGACGCTGATGCCCAACGTCCTCATGACACTGGATACATCTATTTTCCCTGGCATCCGGCTCGGACAATACCGCTGTGTGTGCAATTCTTGCAGCCGAAGTGCCCGGCCTGGCAAGCAGATCATCATGACAATGTAAACACGTTTCATTCGGTAAATGGCTGAGAACTTTCAAGCGAATCTTTTCGCCGTCATATTCATCGCCAAAGTAATGTTTATACATATCCTTTGCCCCTTCGTAAGCCTTAGCGGTAATATGAGCAAAATATTTTTCTTTTTGCGGAAGGTGGCAATCGATACATTCAACACGAAATCCCTTAGAATTGCTACCATGCGGTGAAAGTTCCCAAGTCAGGTACGCCGTGTTCATTTCG
>JAVVFI010000505.1:0-3117 GCA_032250555.1 Sedimentisphaerales bacterium | reverse complement strand
TAATGTAAACCTAAATGGCCGTCTTTGAGATGGCTCCTAACCGTCAAGCCACCCCTTTATGGGGTGCGTTATGACTTAACATTTTATCCTACCCCCTGATGCTAATTATTAAAGTCTAATAATAGAATGCTGAAACTTGACAACTATTTTAATATCAAGTGGCTGGTTATTGCAGTCATTTTCACTTCGATTATTATCCTACTTACACATATTCCACAAAAAGTAATGCCTCCCCGATTACAGGAATACGGTCTCGACAAACTCTATCATGTCTTTGCATACGGAGTAATTACATTTCTTTTCATTCTCTCACTTAAGGAATCATCCTCTCTGCTCTATGCATTGCTTCTTTTCTGTGCTATTTTAGCCATTGGCATTATTGATGAGGTCACACAACCTCTCGTGAACCGACAGGCAAGTCTAGCTGACTTAGTAGCCAATATCATCGGCGTTGTAACAGTCTTGTTGCTTTTCATGGCATGCAAATACCAATTTCAAAAAACTAAAACAGAATAACTAAATATTCCTGTGTATAATCTTAAAGATCTTTGAAACTGGCACTATAGGTAATACAACCGAGTGTAAATAGCTGACCTATGAGAAGACCGACTTTCTCGGATAGGAAGTCTTAGTTTATGGCAATTATTTGATTTGACCGGAGTTTCGAATAGTAAAGGTTCCCACGATGCAACAGACTTTTTTGCTTCACTAATGATCGAGGATTCAACATCCAATTTAGTTCATCATCATAATGAATTGACTATCAAGTGACAACCTATATTACAGTCTATTTTGGAACCGTACTGCTAGCGATGTTTCTTGTGCCGATTGTGTCGCGACTGGCTAAGTGGTATCGTTTGGTCGATGCTCCAGGTCCACGTAAAGTGCAACATATCCCTATCCCGCGTATAGGCGGAATTGTTTTTATCGTATCGACATTTTCTCTGATTCTGCCCGTATTTTTCTTACATAACGACATCGGTCAGTCTTTTCGCAAGTCTATGACAGAATTAACCGTGCTGCTGGCAGCAGCCAGTTTCATATTTATAGTGGGTCTAATTGATGATTTACATTCTATACGAGGCTATATTAAACTGTTATGTCTTATCGGTGCTTCATTAGCGATCTGCGCTTCCGGAGCAACCTTGCGTTCAATTTCTGTGGGAACGTGGTTTGAAATCGAGACTGGTTTTGCGGCTTGGCCGCTTTCAGTATTGTGGATAGTGATGATTACGGTCTGCATGAGTGTAATTGACGGATTGGACGGCCTCGCCGCCGGGATAGCCGCAATCGTATTTGGTACAATCGTACTTATAGCTCTTTGGAGCGGTCAAGCGGCTATGGCTGTGCTAATGTTGGCGCTGCTGGGCAGCGTGACGGGTTTCCTATTTTTCAACTTCTATCCCGCCAAGATTTTTATGGGTGATTGCGGATCCATGTTCCTCGGCTTTTTTATAGGAGCCGGCAGCCTTGTATGCCAGACGAAGACTCACACGTTAGTAGGATTGGCGATTCCATTTCTGGTAATGGGTGTGCCGATTATTGATACGTGCTTTGTCGTGATTAGCCGTCGCTTTCTTGAACGCCGTTCGATATTCGCGTCCGATAGAAAGCACCTTCATCATCACCTGTTAGACCTTGGCCTGCATCACCGCACAGTAGTTATAATTATTTATGGAGTAACAGCCATTAGTGCCAGTATCGGGGTGTTTTCGTTGACCACTGAAGGCGATTGGTCGATAGGGCTACTAGCAATTGGACTAATATTGTTGCTTTCATTATTTGCTTGCTTGCATGGCAGACGTTATTGTGGAATACTCTCAGCCATAAAACGTAATCTGGCTATCATAAACGATGCAAGGGAATATAGGCAAACTTTTGAAATGGCTCAAGTGAGGATGCGTGAATCCACATCTTTCCAGGAATGGTGGGATGCGGTGTGCATTATGAGTAAAAAAATGCATTTTCAGACTTTAGGCTTATGGAATTGCCACAGCGGCCAGTATGTAAGAACCTGTACATGGGATGTGCCCCAGGACAAGTTCACGACTGGCAAAACAGCAAAGTTTACCTTGCCTATTCCTGGAAATGGAACTGCAGAATGGGAGATAAGGGCGTATATTTCTGTAAATGGCTATCTGGAACTCAGCGGTCAGCAGGCTATGCTACTGGCTCGGCTGATGGATGAATTCCCGATCCCAGAGCAGGAGGAAGAAGCCGAATAATTGGAATTATTTACCAATGCAACAAATCGTTCCGCAATTACAAAAAAGGCAGAACCTTCGTTATGACAATGACAGAAACACAGATATTGAATAAACAGGCACATATCCCATTACCAATTGACATAATGGGAATCCCAGTGGTACCCTTTGAATCATATGAACAAGCCCTACAATGTGTTGAAGAAACAATTGATTCGAACCGGAAATCTTTTTGGGTCGCTGTCAATCCTATCAAGATTTATAACGCCTGGCACAAACCGGAGTTACTGAATCTTCTTCGACAAACAGATGTTGGTATTTGTGATGGAGTTGGTGTCTCGATTGCTTCCAGGATACTTAATGGACAAAGTATCAGACGCTGTACTGGTTGTGATTTGTTTTTCAAACTTCTTTCTCTGGCGTCCCGACAAAAGTGGGGCGTTTATCTGCTGGGAGCTTCTGCCGAATCCAACGCTGCAGCACGCACGGAACTGCAAAAGATGTATCCCAACCTGAGGATTGTCGGTTGGCAGGATGGATATTTTGAAGACTCGCAAAAAGTTATCGAACAAATAAATTCCAGCAGGGCGAAGCTTCTGTTCGTAGCGATGGGATCCCCAAAGCAGGAACACTGGATATGGCGCCACCGGCAAACTATCGAGGCAAATTTTTGCATGGGCGTAGGGGGCAGTTTCGACGTCGCTTCCGGTGGTCTGAGAAGAGCTCCGAAGATTTTCCGAATGACAGGCACTGAGTTTCTCTTCCGTCTTATGAAAGAACCTCGCAAAAGATGGCCAATCCAAAAAGTCCTTTTTTCCTATTTACTTCGAGTCATTTACAAAAGGCTATTTGGTTTAATACTACAGCGCCATAAAGGCTCAAGCATTTGAATATATTTAGCCGATAAGTCCTT
>JAVVFI010000504.1:0-3122 GCA_032250555.1 Sedimentisphaerales bacterium | reverse complement strand
TTTGAATATTGAGTTACAACTTAGGTCGGTATTGATATGAAGATTTACTTGGCTGTTTTTGTCTGAAAGAGCAATTTGAAAAGGCTTTATAGAACTGCTTTTAGCCAGGGTGCTAAGTTTATTAAAGGAATCTGGATAAGGTTCGAAGCAGTAAATTGTTGCTTGGGGAAAGATTTTCGCATAGGCGGCTGTGATGTCGCCCACATATGCGCCAACGTCAAAGACTACCAGGTTCTTTTCTCCGCCTAAAAGAATTTTTTGAACAAGAAATGGATCATCAATATTCAGGGGCGGCTTACTGGAGCTAATTAATGTTCTAATTATGTTTTTCACATTCATAAGTCAAACTATCATTTTTTTATGAATTCTCTCAGATCCAATATTCAACCGGGCTTTTCGCCAAAAAACAGGTGATGTAAGGATATTGTTATATAATTGTTATGTAACGGACAGCCATTAAGTTTTTTTGACTGTAGGATAATACATTGGTTGGACAGGGAAAGCAAGATAGAACTTACTAACGATATAACCGAAGGATCTTACACCTATTTTTATACTCAGTTTATAAGCATAAAAGCAACAGAGTCCTCGGTCATTATGACGTCAATTGAACAAAACACCTGCAATTGTGATAGTTTATGAAAAAAGCACACTTTTGTTTGAAATATTGTAGTAAATAAAAGAGACTGTAGCATCTTTACAGAGCTTTCTTTTATCCTGCTTTTCGTATTTCACCGTTTCTGCTCCAATGTAACGTATTTATAGTCTTCTTCAGACCTACGCCATACTCGTCACGCTGCATATCAATCGCTATCCGCCGGCTTATGTTCTCCAGAGTTCGCACCCTGTATATACTTTTTTGCATCTTGCGATGTCGGCGGTTCGCCCGCTCAACTGCATTCGATGTTGACGGCAATAACGAATCGTCGAGAAATGTTAATGCTTTTTCGAGATTCGGCGAGAATAATTTTTTAAGCGTATCTCTCAACTTCACAAATCGCCTGATACGGCTACGCAGTTCGGCAACTTTTTTCAGGGCAGTATCCATTCGGCAGCGGCGGTCGAACAAACGATAAACTTCATCCATGATTGAACGCAGAGTACGCAGTTGGTCAAGGCCTCGTGTAATACGCCGAAGTATCTTCTTTTCTTTTACGCTCAGGGTGTGTTTGACAAACAGGTAACGGTATTCAAACAACTCTGCAATTTTTTTCTGAACCTTTTTATTCTTTCGTACAATCTGTTTTGCCTGTTTACCGGAAGGACGGCCTCGCGGACGTTTCACCTTTTCCTGTTTTAATTGTCTGCGAACCGAAGCAACTGCTTTGATGATGTCTTTGTTTATTTCTTTGACCACATGAAACTGACACGATTGATGCTTAACTCCTTTGCCGAAAACTTCAACTATGGCCTCCGGATATAACGGTGAACCATCGGTGGTTATACCTTTTACTTCCAAATCGCGAGCATCCGGCATTTGCTTGAAACGCCTGAAAAACCGCTTTATATCCTCTTTTGCGGGATCGTGGTCAAGAACCTCATAACACAAACGATTAAACTTGTGGTTATCTACAATGAACAATACGCAGAAAAGGGCCATCGTATAACTCATCAGCAGTGATATAGCCGGAGAACTCTGACAGAGCCTTGTTGATATAGTCAGTTTTGATGTTAATTTCAGCTTTTTTTCCCCGTTGCCTCAACCCAGTTCTGAATTGTCGCCCACGGCACAAACACTCGGTGATCTCGCCACAAGTGCCACGATGCAGGCCTGTACGGTAATCCATCTTCGACGACCAATCGCACCGCCATTGAAACAACCCTGTGGGTATAATGACTTTTGGGCAAAGCCAAATCGAGCATGTCGGCGTTAAAGTAATGGTTGCATTGCGGACAGCGGTGCGTCGAATATGTGAGAATGATATCGCGTGGTCTGCCGCTAAGCGGGTCGCCCAAATCGTGCAAGGTGCGGCTGACGGTTCGGAGCCTGTATGCACTATGTTCACACAGTGGGCAGGGACGCCGTTTATAGTTTCGGCTGCGCCGAATAAATTTTGGTTTTGGTAAATCTTCAACACGGGTAATTCCTTGTGTTTCATCTGCGACATATTCACCTGGTCCAAGCATCTTGATAACCTCCAATATAGATTTACGTTTCTATATTGGAATATCGGCTTCAAGGCTCCAAAAACATTAAAAAAACTCTGTATTGCGGCTACAGTCTCAAATAAAAACATAGTTTAATCCGCAAATCTGAAATTGCTTTTGAAATTCAATTCTTTACAATCTTAATCGCCATAAAATTATTGCGAGCCATAAAGTTTTAAGTTATGATTATTGGACACTAACCATATTTTACAAAAATACTTTTTGAATTATCACGGATGATACATGATAGCAATCAAATTCGAAGCTGGGCACAAAAGACATAAAGGAGATATAGTCAATTTAATTATTCTTCTCTTTATTGCATCTTTGCTTGGGATTTATTTAATTGCTACAACCGTTCTTATTGCACCGGATGGAATTTTTTATATTGAGCGGGCACAGAGGTTATCAATCGATCCAAGCCGTGTAATTATGTCACACCCTCCGGGCTACCCTTTTCTTATACTTATATCCCTTAAATTTGTTAATTTGTTCAATAGCAATCCATCTGCACAAACCTGGGCATATACGGCTCAAAGTGTGACTTTATTATGTAGATTGCTTACGATTATACCTTTGTATTTTATTGGTAAGCTTCTTGTTGGTCCTCGCAACAGTTTTTGGGCATTGCTGATCCTAATCTTATTACCTTATCCAGCAAGATTCGGTAGTGATGTGCTGAGAGATTGGCCTCACTTATTATTTTTAACGGCAGGTTTTATGTTTTTGATTTGGGGTACAGAGCAGGGCAAATGGTGGTTTTTGGGTATAACTGGTCTGACAGCAGGACTTGGATTTACAATTCGGCCTGAATGTGCTCAATTGGTGCTTTATGGTATTGTGTGGCTATGTATACAATTACTGAAGCCAAATTGTAATATGGGCAGAGCCAAACTAATCTGTGCTTTCTCCGTTCTTCTGATTGGATTTGTTCTTCCAATGGCTCCTTATGTGAAAGTAAGAAAGAGAATTGC
>JAVVFI010000503.1:0-3133 GCA_032250555.1 Sedimentisphaerales bacterium | reverse complement strand
ATATCGATTTCATTGAATGTTGTCAAATAGGCTGAAGTCTGCTTGGCCTGAACGAGACGTTCGGCTGTCTTTCTGCGGATTGTAGACATGGGCACCCGTTCAGTACGCTGTTTGCCGGCCACCTGCTTTTTTGTGGTTACAACCCAGGGCATCGGAGAAGATGCTGTTTTGAGCGGTTCAGTTTCTGTTTTCTGGATTGTTTTCGGTTCGATTTTATGTTCGGTGACAGGATGAATATTTTCAGTGGGTGGAACGGGTGCATTACTCTTCTTCTCGGCGGTCGTAGAAGGCTTTTCTACTGTTGACGCCAAAGGCTGTGAGCCATCATCATCCTGAGACAGCATACCCACGGTTTGCCCGATAGATACCTCCGTTCCCTCCTGTACCAGTATCTCAAGCGTCCCGGCACCGGGAGAAGGAATTTCAAGTACGGCCTTGTCTGTTTCCAACTCAAAGAGCAGATCTCCTTCTTCCACATGATCGCCGTTATTCTTGATCCAGGAAACCACAACACCGGTTGTAATCGATTCACCGACCGATGGTACGTTAATCTCGTTTTTCATTTCATATCTCCTCTGTTAGCCTGTCCATTCACTGCCGCTTGGTTCGGTGCCGACTCAAAAGCCAGCTTAACCAGTTTCTTCTGTTCTTCTTGATACTGCTTGAAAGAACCTGTTGCATTACTGGCATTTTCGTTCCTGCCGAAATACTGAAGATTGATCTGTGGAAAATGCCGCGAAAAAGCCTCTCGCATATAGGTCCATCCTCCGCAGTTCCTGGGTTCCTCCTGAACCCATGTGATGTTGCGGGTCGTGTATTTCTCCAGACAGGATGCAATTGCCCTCTCCGGAAACGGGCACAGCTGCTCAATGCGAATCATCGCTGCATTGGTATGCCCGGAAGTCTCACGCTGGGCTATAAGTTCGTAATAGATCTTGCCTGAACATAATAGAACCCGGTCTGTATTGGCCGGGTCAAGAGAATCATCGAGCACTTCGTGAAAACTACCCTCTGCCAGTTCGGTAACATCAGAAATAACCTTCGGATGGCGCAACAGACTTTTGGGTGCCATAATGATTAGAGGCTTGCGGAAGCTGCGCTTAACCTGTCTCCTTAGTAAATGGAAGTACTGTGCCGGTGTAGTGACATTGCAGATTTGGATGTTGTCATCGGCGGCAAGCTGCAGAAATCGCTCCAGATATGCACTGGAATGGTCCGGACCCTGCCCCTCGTTGCCGTGAGGCAGCAGCAAAACCAAGCCGCTTGAGCGGTTCCATTTACTTTCTGCCGATACGATATAGTTGTCGATAATTACCTGTGCGCCATTGGAAAAATCACCGAACTGTGCTTCCCATAACACAAGTATATGCGGATTCACCAGGGAGTAACCATATTCAAAACCCAGAATAGAATATTCGGACAAGGGGCTATCAAATATCGACAGTTCCGCCTGGTTTTCATCCAGGTTGCGCAACGGGGTGTAGGGATGAGGCTGCTCGCTTTCCGTATCCCACCAGGTCATGTGTCTCTGAGAGAATGTCCCTCGTACACAGTCTTCACCGCTGAGGCGCACCGGGATGCCTTCCAGTAAAAGCGAGCCGAATGCGAGTGCCTCGGCCAACGACCAATCTACCAGGCGGCTTTCCCCGAAGGCGGCTTGCTTACGTGCCAGGATACGTCCCAGTGCGGGATGAATGTGGAATCCATTCGGCACAGTCATTAGATGCCGGCCAATACGTTGCAGAGTTGACTCTTCAACGCCAGTATCAATCCGGTCATGTGAGTATTTATTATTCATCCGGTCCCAATCGGGGCCTTGTGTTGTATTTATCTGGGCTACTGGTTCGGTCCGTGCTTGATCCAGTGCTTGTTTCAAACCAGAAATATATTCCTGTGTAATCGACTTTTGTTCCTGAATATCCGCAACACCGGTCCGAGCACAATGTTCACCATAGATGGTGCCGACAGTCGGATGGTCTTTGATAATTTTGTACATGCGAGGATGGGTGAAAGCAGGTTCGTCCGCCTCGTTGTGTCCGTGCCGCCGGTAGCATAGCACGTCGAGCACGCAGTCTGTTCCGAATGTCTGACGGAACTGCAGTGCCAGATCGGCAACGTACACAAGGGCTTCAGGGTCATCGCCGTTGACGTGGAAGATTGGAATAGGAAGCGCCTTGGCCACATCAGTGGGGAAGCAGGAGGAACGCGCATCCCGTACCGCCGTTGTGAAGCCGATCTGATTGTTGATGATGATGTGAATGGTTCCACCGGTGGCATATCCCTGCAACCGTGAAAGATTAAGGGTCTCAGCTACAACTCCCTGGCCCGAGAAGGCCGCATCACCATGTAAGAGCACGGGCAGGACGCATTTAGGGTTGTGTTTTCTGTCCTGTAAGGCTCTGGCCTTGCCGAGAACAACCGCATCGATCGATTCCAGGTGGCTCGCGTTCGCACACATGCTTATATGAGCAGTGCCTCCGTCGTCGAGTACGTGATCGGTTTCGTAACCGATGTGGTATTTCACGTCACCGCCTCCACCGTACATACGGGGTGCGAAGTTTTCCTCGAATGTGGAGAAAATCTCCTCTGGTGTCATGTGCAGGATGGTATTTAGAATTGCAAGCCGTCCCCGGTGTGTGGTTCCGATGACATAGTCCTCGATGTCGTAGCGACCGGCGCTGTCAACCAGGAAGTGCAATCCCGGGATCATCGCCTCCGAACCCTCGAGCGAGAACCGCTTCTGGCCCACAAAAGACTGATGCATCATATGTTCGAGTGCCTCGGTTCTCAGCAGGTCTTCTAATATGATTCGCTTCTGGTTATTGTCCAATGTCGGCCGGTTGCGGGTCGATTCCATCTTATCTATTAGCCAGCGTCTGATGCGCTTGTCCTGAATGTGCAGAAATTCGACGCCGATCGAGCCGCAGTATGTTTCCCGAAATGCCGTGATAATGTCCCGCAAGGGCGCAGTCGATGGTTTCATAGCACGGCCCGCGGAGAAAACAGTATCAAGATTGTCCTCCGAAATTCCAAAGCTCTCAAGCGTTAACCTCTCGTAGACAACAGCAGTATCTCTGTAGAGATAGTTATGATCCGGCCCAAAGTTTCCGCCCAGAGGATTCAAACAAGCATA
>JAVVFI010000502.1:0-3136 GCA_032250555.1 Sedimentisphaerales bacterium | reverse complement strand
AGAGCTTATGGTGATAATCGTCCATACACAATCCTGATTGAAGAGATGAAAGAGTAAGAATTATAGCCAATATCGCAATCAGGAACGAGGAAAAACGGCTGGCCAGCGCGACATATACAAGACTCTTACAGTTGGTGAAGAAACTTGTTTTCTGATTTTCTTGTGTCAAAGGAGGTTTCTGAATAACTTGTTATTATTCTTTTCTTAACCAGGCCGCAAATTTTGCCAGACCCTCTGAAATTGGAGTTGAAGGATTAAATCCAAGTTCTTTGGCGGCTTTGGTTATATCTGCAAAGGTACGATTGACATCACCCGGCTGGAGGGGAAGATATTCCCTGATTGCTGTTTTACCGAGCACATTTTCAATTGCACCAATTAAATCGTTAACTGTTACGGGCTGCGATTCACCGAGATTGTAGATGTTATAGCCTTTGCATTTGTCCATTGCTGCTATTATACCGTCAATTATATCGTCGATATATGTGAAATCTCGCATCATTGAGCCATCGCCATAAACAGGTATTGGTTTGTTCTGCTCAATAAGCTTTGCAAATTTGTGGATAGCTAAATCCGGCCTCTGACGAGGGCCGTAAACGGTGAAGAATCGCAGGCAGGTTAGGTCGATTTGGTAAAGATGATGATAGGTGTGGCAAATAAGCTCGCATGCTTTTTTGGTTGCCGCATACGGCGAGATGGGGAAATCTACATTATCGTCCTCGGAAAATGGTACTTTTTCATTGTTTCCATAGATGCTGGAGCTTGAGGCAAAGATGAATTTGCCGATTTTGTGCTTATTTGCGGCTTCGAGTAAGGCCACTGTTCCGTTAATATTGACATCGGAATACAGCAGCGGCTTCGCAATCGAAGGCCGAACACCGGCTTTCGCAGCCAAATGGACAACTATTTCGACACCTGTGACCGCTTTATTCATGGCAGAGCTGTCACGGATGTCGTCTTCGATAAGCCAGAAATGTTTGTTTTTCAGACATTTGCTTATATTATCACGTTTAATCTGAGGATCGTAAAAATCATCGAAGTTATCAACCCCGACTACAGACATACCTTCGTCAAGAAGACGTTCGCATAAGTGTGAGCCGATGAAGCCCGCGGCTCCTGTTATTAATACTGTGCTTTCCCGCACTTATGTTGCCCTTTTAGCTTGAGCCTTGCTTGCTTTATTAACAGCTTACGGTAAAATAGGGACTCTCCCTACACTATAATATTCGAATCCGGCGGCTCTAACTACCCTTGGATCGTAGAGATTCCTGCCATCAAAGATGACGGCTTTTTTAAGTTTTGTTGCGATAAGCTCGAAGTCGGGATTTCGGAATTCCTGCCAGTCGGTGAAGATAATTAGAGCATCAGCATTTTCGAGTGCATCGTATCCGTTCTCAAATGTCTCGATTTTGCCATCCAAGGCGGTGTTAGCCTCTGAAGCTGCTTCAGGGTCGTAAGCTCTTATCTTAATTTTACAGTCAAGGAGTTTCTTTATACAGTGGATTGCAGGTGATTCTCTTACGTCATTGGTTTTTGCCTTAAATGCCAGCCCCCAGACAGCTAAAGTAGTCTGGTCGTATCGGCCGGCGAAATAATCGGTGATACGTTGTGCAAATCTATCCTGCTGATTCAAGTTTACCCGCTGGACCGACTTGGCTATCGTCATTTCTACGCCGTTCGTATCTCCGGTATGAATGAATGCCCGAATATCTTTTGGAAAGCAGCTTCCGCCAAAGCCGACACCCGGAAATAGAAACGCCGAGCCAATCCTTGAATCACTGCCGAGGCCCCGTCTGACCTGTTCGATATCTGCCCCGAGTTTCTCACATAATACCGAGATTTCATTCATAAATGAGATTCTCGTTGCCAGCATTGTATTGGCGGCGTACTTTGCCATTTCGGCGGAAACGGGATCCATAAACAGTATTCGGCTGCTCTTCCGCATAAAAGGGCTGTACAATTGTTTCATTGTTTTATGAACTTCCGGATTGGTAGCTCCTATGATTATCCTGTCCGGACTCATAAAATCTTCAACCGCTGCGCCTTCTTTTAAGAATTCAGGATTACTGACATAGTCAAATGGAGTATTTGTTTTAGATTTTATAATATCCATTACTTTTTGATGTGTGCCTACCGGAACGGTGCTTTTTGTAGCAATAATATGGTAGTCGCTCATATTCTCTGCGATATCGGCGGAGACTGAGAGGATTGCCGAAATATCGGCTGAACCATCTTCTGCTGACGGAGTGCCGACAGCAAGAAAGATGATAAGTGAATTTTCAATACCGTATTTCAAATCTGTGGTAAACTGAAGCCGGCCCAGCTTTTCATTGCGTTTGACTATTTCGGCTAGTCCAGCTTCATAAATGGGTATTACACCATCTTTCAAACGGGCAATTTTCTCACTGTCATTGTCCACACACACAACCGTATTGCCGGCTTCAGCAAGGCAAGAGGCTGTTACTAATCCGACATAACCAATCCCAACCACGCAAATCTGCATATTTTCAGCTCCGATTGTTCGAGTTATAATTTCACTTTAAGCATCGTTTTTGTTGAAAAAGCAGAGCATTAATTAAACTGAAAGATCATTTAATCAAGTACCTCTATCATATCGATGTCTATTTCGACACTTGCTGCCTGGCCGAGCATGTCTATCTGCAAGACCAGACGTGCAGCTTTGTTGCTTCTGACTACAATACCTTCCAGGCCCATTAACGGTCCTGCTATAACACGGCATTTTTGCCCTTCCTTGATGTAATTGTGCGGAGTCAGCGGAGCACCGGATTGAAGGGCCTGATTAACCTGGACGAGTTCATCCAGCAATTTCTGCTGGTTATCGACTTCTATTAGATGGGCTACGCGATTTGTTTTCAATAGTTCGACGCGATCGTTCTCTTTGCCACAAAAGAACAAATAACCACTGAATAAAGGCAGTAATGAGCGTATCTTTCTGCGGCTTTTACGGCTAATTTTCCAGCTCATTGGAAGAAAGTAACTGATATCTTTGCTTATTAAGTCATGAGCCAGGGCTTTTTCATTTCTACTTCTGGTATGTACAACCCACCATTGACCCTCGAAATCACGTATTGATTCTGTCTGAGGCCAGATGATTGGTGGATTTTCGCTAACTTTCAGC
>JAVVFI010000501.1:0-3154 GCA_032250555.1 Sedimentisphaerales bacterium | reverse complement strand
TTAGTCGGCCTGTAATAAGGCCAAGGAGTATTTAATGAGTACAGGTACAGTAAAATGGTTCAATTCAAGTAAGGGATTTGGTTTTGTCGTCCCGGATGACGGTGGCGATGATTTGTTTGTCCACCACTCTGAAATCAAGACGGAAGGCTATGCATCACTCGATGAAGGCCAGAAGGTCGATTTCCAAATCGGACAAGGCAAAAAAGGCCCGTGTGCAACCAATGTAATCCCGGTTTAACCATAAGCCTTAAAAATCGAAAGGCCCTGCTTTATAGTGGGGCTTTTTTTTGCATACTCAACGGCCAAACGGGCAGAGGCGGTCTAAATCCAACAGGGTTGCTGTACCGGAGATGGTGTTGCCAAAGAACACCAAAGTTTTATTGTCATCCTTGAAACATCTGATGATTTTGTCTATGGTACCGTTGACAATGCTGGAACCTGTGGCCAGGCCAACTTCGGACCATTCCACGAGACATGGCAGATCAGTTTGTCCATCCCAGACTTCGATGCCGGACTTCAAGCTGCCGATGTTATCAGGATTAAGATCCACGACACGAACGAACTCTCGTGTAAAATGGTTTACAAGAGCTTTCAAAATAGCCGGCTGAAGACCAACAAGACCAAACCTTTTAGCTCCGAACTTGGCTTTAAGTTGTTGTGCAATCTCGGGTCCGCAGTTGGTAGGGTCTTCATCGAGGCAGTGGTTGGTGCCGGTTGCCAGCTTGAGAGAACGCAGTACCGCATTCATGGAAGCTACGAAAATGCCTCGATTTCTTATATCCGACAAATCCAGGGATAGCAGTGCTTCTAACGTTCCGTTCCACTGGCAAGCTATGCCGGTAAAGGCTTGTCCATGTGCTTTATTGAATTCTGCTTCGATTACATATTCTTTGCCTTTTTTAATTACGAAATCAGCTTCTGCATCTCCAATGGCATCATGAGGCGATAAGGGACGAACAGCGACTGTCCGAGTGAAATCGAGATTTCGTTCATTGCATATCTGGATAAATTCAATCCTTGCTTTTTCCAAAATGCCCATGTTAAACCTTATGGATTAGGGATTTTGCTGTTATCAATGACAACCATGACCAGTGCATGCTTCACTGGGATCAATCTCTTCGAGTTCTGTTTCTGTGAGACTTTGGACTATCTCTTTGATGAAAGAAAAATCTGTTTTACATACCCTGATACCGGCTTCGTTAAGTTTTTGTATTGCTCTGCTGCCCAGCCCTTTACATATAACCGTATCAACATTCATTTCGCTGATATTGAGTGTTGGCCGGCACATCCCATGTTCATGTTCAGAGTCAGAATTATTGACCGTTTCGTAAGTATTTGCTTCGGAATCATAGATAATAAAATATGGTGCACTTCCAAAGTGATTGCTTACTTCAGAGAGATGTTCTTTGTTGTCTATTGTAGGGATACATATTCTCATATCGGCATCCTCCTGCATCTTCTTCTGCCTTGTCCGATGCGGCCGCCTCGTGCAGGGCCGCAATCTTCCCGATCTCTGTGAATGTTGCTGCTTTGGCATTTAGGGCACTCCGAGGGTCTGCCCAGGCCGTAAGCAACTTCCCATGGGTGTTCACATTCACAACATTTGAATTTCCTCATACCTTCCATTTGATAGATACCTCCTTCAATCTTAATAGCTTTACCATTTACCAGTGCTTCCGCTATTTTTTTATGAGCGGAATTAACGATATTTCCAAAGGTCTGCCTGGAGACATTCATCTTTTTTGCGGCATCATCCTGGTACATTCCTTCAAGGTCCGCAAGGCGGACAGACTCGAACTCATCTATGGTGAGAATTACTTCTTCGAGCCGGGCTACAGGTATTCCTTTTGGTTTGAAATACGAGATATCGGGCTTACATCCAACTTGTCTGCATTTAAATGGTCTTGGCATAATTCACCTTAGTAATTATTGGCATATGCTAATAATATATCAGAGTCGATTTAGCTTGTCAAAATAATTTTCAAAATATTTATCTGACTTGAACTTTATTCCCAAACTCGACAACGTGGATGTTTTAACCGGATATTTCCTTCGGCAACAGGATTATTCTTCCAATGGTAGAATCTCCACCTTTCGGAATTCAGTGGGATGGCTCTCGGCCTGAAGTGATATGGAGCCTTCTGAAATCAGCGTGCCGTCATCGAGCTGCGGCCGTTCATATTCCAATACCACCTCGCCGTCGATAATATGTTTGATGATTTCGTTGCCGTGTACCTCAAGCTCGATTGTCACCCATTGGTCGCCGTGATACGTTTTCGAACTGGACGAGATACAATGCTGAGTGATAAGTTTGCCGTCCATTACGACGTGCGTGCCCGGCGTACACAAATTGCCGGTTGAACGTTCATCTGTGCCGTTGCCGCCAAGAAGCTGAACCTCGATGGAGTCCGGAAAATCCTGATCCTTTTTCATGCTCTCTGCCGACTGGCCATGCGCCATAATGCCGTTGTTTCGAAAGGCCCACCCCGGTCCGCCGGGACACTGCTCGCCCACGAACCTGTACTCAACGCGCAATTTATAGTGTGAGAACGTGCCGTCGTAAAAGATATGTCCGAATCTTTCATCGAACTTGTCGTATTGGTCGTAAGAGACCTTTAGGATTCCATCCTCAACCCGGAAAGTATCCCCAAAATTGTCGTTCAGGTCATAACCTTTTATTTTGACCTTCCACCCGTCAAGATTTTTACCGTTAAAAAGACTTACCCATTGGCTGTCACTCGATCCTGGCGGCTCTATTACACAACCACACAGCGTACTCATAATAAGCAGGCAAAGGGCCGACAGGGCGTTGTTCCGCTGCTTTATAACAATGGACACGCTTTTACTAAGAAATCGTGTTCTCTTCATCTTCAATTACTCCTTTTAAGAATCAAAAAAATGCGAGCGAGAGGAGTCGAACCTCCACATCCCTAAGGACACAAGGACCTAAACCTTGCGCGTCTGCCAGTTCCGCCACGCTCGCATATCGTATTGTGTTTTCGTTTATCTCATGTGAAACTATTCGTTAGTTTCCTGTGATTTAGCATCCAGCTCTGAGATTTTCTCAATACGTTTTTCGGCCTTTTCGAGTATTGTCCTGCACTGCTTAATAAGTGCCATGCCCTTTTCGTATTGATCAAGGCTGTCCTGAAGG
>JAVVFI010000500.1:0-3155 GCA_032250555.1 Sedimentisphaerales bacterium | reverse complement strand
CTGTCATAATTCGAAAGGTATTGATCGAATGTGGATAGATTTTATTGATCTCATCATGTTGTATCAATCCCTTTTGAGCGACGTAAGCTTCGTTCTTCAAAGTCTTCAACAGATAGTCGTGGGTGAGTTCCTCTCCTGCTTTGCTATTGTATTTCCCGTTTTCATCCCGGTGAAAAATCAGGATTCCTACTCCTCCAAGTCCAAACGTTGGTTTAATGAAGATTTTTTTTTCATCACATGCTTTAAGGATGCGCTGCAGATATTCAGCATCTGCCGGATTGTTGTGCCTGTCGAGGAGATTTCCATCCCGGTACTTAAAAAGCAATTCCGGCTGTGGAATATCATAGGCATAAAGCACAGCATCTGTCAAAGCTTTGTCCTCGGTAATAAAACCATAATCACCGAATATTTTTGGAAAAAACAGGTAATAGGCAAAAAAATTGGGAATATATTTCTTCATTTCGTCGATTGTCAATTCGCACGAGCTCTGATACATTCCATAGCGTATGTATTGAAAAGGATAACAGTCCCAGTATTTGCGAAGGACAGCCATTTCACGCCGCATTTGTCCTGCCGGTTTTTTGTCAGCATAGCTTTCGAAATGAATAATCTCATTTTTATAATGCGTACGGTAATGGGATCTCGACTGCCTTTCGGCCAGTTTCTTCCAAATGTAGTAAAACCTTGCTTTAAAACCTATCATATCAATTTCTATATAATTTTTTGCTGAAGACAAATTTCACTCTCATTAAGTTATAATACTGGAGTGTATTGCACCTCCCTGGCTGATAAATGATTTACATGCCACCCAACTCCCTTCAAATATGCAGACAGGAGTTTAAAATCCCCCTTTAATGTAAAAGTGATTATATTTTTAGGAACTGAAATAAAAAGAAGGAAAAGAATGCTGATTAAATAACTAAGACCACTAAAATTGCGGCGGATGAATAAAATCCGGCTTCTGTTTATGTAATAGGTTTTCAACGGACTGGATTTACCGGTGGAGACAGATTCCTTATGATACACAACCGAACTATGGACATAGTGAATTTTATAGCCGGCATCTTTGATCCGTTGCGCCCAATCGAGTTCTTCGTAATAAAGAAAATAAATGTCGGCCATTAAGCCAACTTCCCTAATTATCCTTATTGGCACCATCATGGCAGCTCCGTGTGCGTAGGCTGTTTCGTAATCATTATCGTACTGTCCGCGATCGAATTCGCTATGCCCGATACCTTTGCTTCTGACGGTGTATCTGTTAATGGGAGTAAAACCGGCATATTGCAACATATTTTCCGTATGATGGAAGTAAATTTTCGGACTGACAGCTCCGATTTGCGGGTTACGTTCAAGCGTGTCAACGAGTGGCTCAAGAAACCCGGGTTCCACCTCGGTGTCATTATTTAGCAGCAAAATATATTTACCGTTGGCCTGGCGGATACCGAGATTGTTTCCGCCGGCAAACCCCAGATTTACGTTACTTTTAAAAAGCTTGATTTCAGGATATTTCGCTTTAAGTTCATCCACATTTCCCTGTGTTGAGGCATTGTCGACGATGATTAGCTCTATATTCGGATAAGTAACTTTCCGGAATGATTCGATCATTTCCGCCGTTACACCCGGCGTATTGTAATTAATCGAAACCACTGAAACCAATGGAAAATCCTTTGCGCTCATATTCCGAATTTTTCTGTCACTTCATTCCTCACCGCGATAAACCAGGGATTTAATATGTTCTCTTTGTTGTATTTCAATGGCTGCTTGCTTTCTGCCTCAATTACCCTTGCACCGGCATTTTGCACGATGGCTTGTCCGGCAGCCGTATCCCACTCGCTTGTTGGGGCAAACCGGGGGTAGACATCTGCCGTTCCCTCGGCTACCATGCATAGTTTCAATGAACTTCCCTTTGTTATAAATTCGAGTTTTCCAACTTTCTTTTCCAGACCGGATACAAAGGTTTTTGTTTCTTCAGAAAGATGCGAACGGCTTGAAGCCACCACAAGGCTTGATTTGTTTTTAATTTCCGGCAATTCGGTTGCTGTTTCGATGAGCGACATTACTGAAGGCTTTTCTTCGTTCCATTTCTTGGGCAATTGAACTTTATAAGATTTTCCGAATTCCTCATCAGTAAAATAAAGCAAATCAAGAGTAGGGCAAAAAACCACACCCAAAACAGGCTTTTGTTGTCTGACCAGTGCTATGTTCACCGTAAATTCGCCATTGCGCTTTACGAATTCCTTTGTTCCGTCAAGAGGATCTACAATCCAGCACTCGTTCCAGCGCCGGCGCTGTTCCCACGGGATAGCCCTGCCTTCTTCACTCAATACGGGAATACCGGTTGTTTTTAAGTACCCCGAAATAATATGATGAGCTTTTTGATCTGCTAATGTTAGTGGGCTATTATCGGCTTTATAGTCGACTTCAAAAGAAGTGTTGTAGACTTCAAGTATTGTTTTCCCGGCTTCAACAGCCGCTTCAATACTCAATACTAATAAATTATGATCTTTACTCATAAGCCAAATTTTTGGATGTTAATTCTGTTTCGGGTTGTTTTTGCTTCTCAATGCTTCTGTCGAGCGCTTCGCCCATGAATAAAAGGGCCATAGTAGAGTATATTATGGGGCCTGTGGGAATTTGACCAAGAACGCCATTTCCATATGACGCCACCATAATACCAAACATACCGGAGGCAAGAGCGAATAATTTTCCCTGCAACTCCGGATCTTTTACCCTGAACATGCACAGATAAGACCCCTTTCCAAGAATATAGAATAGTATAAAAAGGTGCAACCCGAGGCCGATAATTCCCTGTTCGGCCCAGATCATCACGTACCAGCTGTCGGTAGGGATATTGGCAAGGTATGAGTTCGGACTGAAACGCTGACCCCAGTTACCTGCCGAACCTATTCCTCCCCCAAGGGGTCTTGTTGCCAGATAAGCGCTCAAGCGGCGCTGGTTTTCAAGGCGAACCTGCAGGCTCTTATCATTGGGATCGAAGGCCGTCCGCATCCTGTTAATGGCATAGATATCATTTCCGATATACGTGAACTTAAAAAATACAAAAGCTCCTATAACGGCAATGGTTCCCAGTGTTACCATTTTTGCATTGCGTGTAAGGATAAGATAAAGAAAAAATCCGGTGAACGGGACCGCGA
>JAVVFI010000004.1:0-35987 GCA_032250555.1 Sedimentisphaerales bacterium | reverse complement strand
CTCATACCAAGTATAAAAATGATACAAGCCACCATCAAACAAAAACGGCTATGGTGCAACATATACCTGAAGATACAAGCCATATTATATCTACTCAACAATCTGTAGATCAAAATCTTGAATTATATTCCGAGAAAACCCTGCTAAAATCCATTTTTATCATTGCAAAGGCATTCGTCATGTAATCTCGAAATATTATAGTCAATATATAGTATTACGTCAACTTAGAGTATTGTTCATATTTTATTGCTTCTAATAACGAAAAGGTCTAAAATATTTCTGGGCCGTTTAGCCGACTACTCTTATTTGCCTACAACGATTCCCTTAAAACAGGAACGATTAGTGGCCAGTAATCGTCAGCCAAAACACCAGAACTGAGGACTGGCACAAGACAAACAAGAAACAGTAAAACTTTTGGTCTTCTCATTTGATAGTCCTTTACCGAAAATATTACAGGGATAGACGCTTTTACAAGTATAAATATTGCGAAAAAAAATAAAACCTTTAAAGAGAAATACTTTGAAAAGATCCCTAAAATGGAGTGATTTTATAATATATGAAATATTTTAAATCATGGGGGGGGATAAATGCTGAGAATGAGGACATAATTCATACTCGTGATAGAAAAGCTTTAATCTTTTTGGGGTACAATGGGGCCTCGCCAGACACTGCCGCCGAAAGTAGTGATATACATCAGATCATCATCTGATGGATCAAAAACCACTCTCTGGATATTTGAGAACGGTAGATCATCAAACGCCTCCCATGTCTGGCCATTGTCCCGTGTCAGCCACAGGCCGGCACCAGTCGCTCCTTCGGTTAGAGTCATATATATCCAGCCCTTGTATTTCGGGTGAAAGTATCCGCCGAAGGTCTGGCGTGCTTTGCGGCCTATACGTCTCCATGTTTTTCCACCATCTTCTGAGTAATACAATCCCCCTGTCTCATCCTGCCGGCTCGAATCACAGGTGCCCATAAGAATTATATTACTATCAACCGGATGGACAGAAAAGTCCTTTGGGTACAAAAAAAGCTGGGATGTGTTGACCTTCTCCCATGTCTCTGCTCCGTCTAAGGAACGGTACAGACCTACACCCTCACTCATAAGCGGCTTTCCATACGCCGGACGTTTGGCGCACACCATAGCAAAAAGTGTCCCGTCCTTGTGCAGACTCACACGAGAAACCCGCATGTTTTCTTTATGTCCAAGCCCTTTTTTCTTCAACATCCATGTTTTACCGTCATCGATTGATTTGTACACGCCTTCCATAAATACTCCGGTATAGAGCGTTCTTGAATTTTTGGGACTCCTTGGGTCGAGTACGATGGAGGTAACAGGCTTTAGTGGAATACCATAAGCCTCATGCTTCCATGAAGCTCCGAAGTCGCGTGAGATGCATATTCCGCCGGGGCGGTCGTGGCCGTGACGTTCCGAAATGATATTGTCGTTGGGAATATCGTGAACATTTGAAAAAGCACCCCACATCTTTCCCGGTATATACGGATCGAAAGCAATCTCGTAGCAGGTGTTCCTCCATGGCGCCCATGAATTCTTATCCCACCATATCCATGTCTTACCAGCGTTAGTGGAGCGCGCCAGGCCGATATCTGTATAAGCAATGTAATGCCTGTTCGCTTCAAAGGGATCTATATAGTAATGCCATGTAGTTGTAACCACCAGGCCGTTACATACCCATTCACAACCCGGTTTTGGTTCCTGGCCGGCAGCGGGATACGTATGGCCGTTGAACCATGTATCACCACCATTGTGTGTGATATAGCATTGGCTCCTTACGAGTATTACACGATTGGGATCAGTGCTGCATATGGCAACTCCGAACGGTGCATCACCTCCCTTGTAGGATTGCCCTGTGGAAGCAGTAACGTAGTTGGGAGCAACATTGTAGCGTTTGAAACGCGGGTCCATGAAGTACGTATCGCGCCACGTTTGACCCCCATCATCACTGCGATAGACTGTGTCATGATGAGGTGGGTGAAATCCCGTACTAGTGTTCATAACATACACAGTGAGGGGATTAGTATCAGTCGTTAGAAGCTGATTATATTGAGCGATAGAACCATAAGCCCATTGATCAGCCTTTTTTGTATCCGTGTTAATTCCTTTTCCCATGGCTTGTTGCCAGGTCCGGCCGCGATCCCGTGAACAATAGATACCCCCATTGAAGATTCCATTCTCATTTTTGCTGGTTATAGTGCAATAAAGCATTATGAGGTTGTCTTTCGAATTGGAACCACCGGCAAATCCCTGTACTTCCTTCCAAGGAAGGCCGTTTGTCTTTTCAATCCACTTTTGACCACCGTCGTCAGAGCGCCAGATACCCTTATTTGTGGCAGCAAACATAACGCTGCCTTTGTTAGTATGGTCAAAATGAAACCCTATCACCTGACCATTAGGTCCGTTACATGCTGTCCACGTTACACCTGCATTACGTGACAACCAGCATTTGTTGTTACGAGTTCCCACAAGTATGACGTTTGGATCGGACTGATTTATCGCAATTTCACCGTACAGTGACTCCCTGAGATTACCGATAGTTGCGAAGGTCCTCCCTCGGTCGCGGCTGATTCGCAAGCGTCCGTTTGATGAAGCGTAAATAATGTCGGGATTTGATGGATGGAAGCCCGGTCGGCATCTCGTATCGGTTCTGAGTTGTGCATGGTTAATCATACGCCAGTTTCGACCGCCGTCCTCGGAAATGTATGCCGCGCTCATGTCGCAGTTGAGCATCATCAGGTTACTATCAGCCGGAGATATAGCTGGTGAAAACATTCCGCCTCCACCTGACAAACCAACAGGCTCCCAGGGAATCTGCCTGATGACAGTATCCGAATGAGCAGTATTCAGATCACCATGTATCGACATAGCCAGCAGCAGTGATAATCCATAGCACCGAAAAAACAAAAATATGCCACAGTATTTCATGATTCAATGATTCCTTTAGTTTATTATGCAATCTGTCGTCAGCTCTAACAAAGCGAAAGCACTATGAATTCAAAATATAATTTCAGTCCCAAGTTATCATTTTACTATTATCGTGTTTCGTTTCAACACTTTCCACCTTAATACCACAGATTTAAGCCTTATTTTGAAAACATCAATTTAGCTTGCCACTTACTGTCTTATACGTTACAATTTTTTTACTTTTCAGGTAAGAAAGTACAGGTTGTTGCTTAATTAAGGATTCAACTTTGTTAGAATTTGTAACTGGAGGAACTATCATGAATGAACCGAAAAGAAAACAATCCAAAGCTATTTCGAGACGCACCTTTTGCCGATCGGCAATTACCGCAGCTTTAGCTTTCCATTATATTAAGCCATCCGCTCAGGCATCTCAGAACAATAAAGTCAAATTCTATAAGAACCTCGGGCCCGGTCACATCGGTGTTAAGGCTAATCAGGGACAAGCACTGGAGTATGCAGTGAAATATGGCTTTGACAGCATTACTCCCAGTTCTGGTGAATTTCAAAACAAATCTACATCGGAAATTCGCGATTGGCTTGAGTTAATGAAAGAAAAGGGCGTTCGATACGGCACAGCCGGTCTTCCCGTCGAGTTTCGAAGAGATGAGGATCGATTTAAGGCAGATATGGCACGACTGCCCAGACAGGCGGCTTTTATGAAACAATTAGGTATCAATCGCATAGCAACCTGGATTACACCCGGTCACAGTGAGCTTACATACCTGCAAAACTTTAAACAGCTTAAAAGCCGTTTTCGTGAAGTAGCGAATGTTCTTAAAGACAACGACATCCGGCTGGGTCTGGAATTTGTCGGGCCGCGAACATCCCGGGCAAGATCCCGTTTTCCATTTATATGCACTCATATTGGCATGATGGAACTGGTGGAGGCAATCGGCACAGGAAACGTGGGGCTCCTGCTGGATAGCTGGCACTGGTACACTGCACATGGGACGGTTGAAGAGCTGCTGCAGTTATCGAATAAAGATATCGTACACGTCCACGTAAACGATGCTCCATCGGGGATCGATGTCGATAAGCAAATGGATAACCGGCGGGCACTACCGGTAACAACCGGTGTGATCGATATGAAAGGCTTTATCAACGCTTTAGCAAAAGTTGGTTACGACGGTCCGGTTGAGTGTGAACCCTTTGACCAGGAATTACGCAGCATGGAGAACGATGCCGCGTTGCAAAAAACCATTGCAGCACTCAATCGGATATGGGATTTGATCGACGCTTGAGCAACTCAACTAATCCGTGACAAACAGATGTGCAGACTGGATTCGATGATGCCCTAATCGACCTTATTCTATAAAAACCATGGCGATCTCTTCGCTCTTGAAAGCATCCTATTGGCCATATCGTCATTGAGAAATCGCTCATTGTCCGGATCCCATCTTAGTTTTCGCCCTAATCTCAGACAGATATTTCCGGCGTGACAAGTCGTAACCGAACGATGCGAGACTTCGGCATTGGATATTGGTAGGCTGTGAGTCTTTACACAATCGAGAAAATTGCGATGGTGTCCCGTCATATACTCATAGCCTTTCTGCATAAAATTCACCTTCTGTATAATGGCTTTGCTCGATGCAGTAATCTTGCCTGTGTCATCTACACTTACCCAGCCATCGGTACCGACGAATTTATTTCCTCTGGGCCCCCTGCCAGGTTCGGTCTCATCGTGATAAATCATCTTTACTCCATCCGGATAAGTTGCAACTACCTCGAAACGCACTGGTGTATTGAACAGACCGTCCCTTGGAAACTCAGCCCAGCCTTCGTACTGAGTAGGGCCTGTATATTGACTGTCATTTGCCCACTGGGCAAGATCATTGAAGTGCGCTCCAAGATCGGTTAACTGTCCGCCGGAATAATCATATAACCATCGAAAACTGCCGTGGCATCTTCTGGGAGTGTAGGTCTCAAAAGGAGCTGGGCCAAGCCATCTATCATAATCAAAGCCTTGCGGGACAGGCTCTGTTTTCTGTGGAGGACATGTCGGGCCGTTATGATAGTAGCAATGCAGGGTGTGAAGTTTACCGAGCATACCACTGCGAGCGATGTCCACTCCAAATCGAAAACATGCGTTACTTCGTCGCTGTGTGCCGGACTGATAAACGGTTGTAAGACGTTTCATCGTATCAGCAACTACTCTGCCTTCGGCAATAGTCAGGGAAATAGGTTTTTCGCAATAGATGTCTTTGCCTGCCTTTGCAGCTTCAATTGAAATTATAGCGTGCCAGTGGTCCGGTGTTGCAATCAGTACCGTATCAATGTCATCTCGATTAAGTATCTTGCGGAAATCGTTGTATGCGTCGCAGTCTTCATTGCCATATGCAGTATCAACTGCTTTTTTTGCCGTGACACGGTGGTTCGTATCGACGTCACAAACTGCCAGAATACGCAGGTCAACACAGGTAAGAAAATTTCGCAGATTGTGCATACCCTGACCGCCCAGACCAATAGCACCCATTGTAAGACGCTCGCTCGGGGCAATTGATCCATCTTTACCCAGAGCTGTAGACGAAACGATATATGGGAAGGTAATTGCCGACGCAATCAATCCTGTAGTATTCTTTATCAGTGATCTTCGAGTATAGGCTTTCATAACTTAATTCTCCAGATAATATTTATCACAAGGACTAAATCTCAGCGCACGTTAGTTACCTCTTTTTCCCAACGTTTGTATTCAGTCTTTAGTTGTTCTGCTATTTCCGGTTTTTGTGCAAGGAGGTTGGCCGTTTCTCCAATGTCTGTTTCAAGGTCAAACAACTGCCAGTCCTGATTGGTGCTGTTTCGTTCACGGATTAATTTGTATCGACCCTTTCGAATTGCATTACTTCTTGAGCCCCAGCTCCAATAAAGATACTTGTGAGGTGATGAAACCCTGCCGGTTAATGCGGCGGTTGGATTCTTGCCGTCGAGGGTGCGGTCTGATGGCAGAGATAGGCCCGCAGCATGAAGCGCCATTGGCACGATATCCATACTGACCAGAGGCTCTCGACATATCGTCTTTGGTTTAATTCTTCCAGGCCATCTAACGATACATGGTACTCGGATTCCACCTTCCCACAGTGTTGTTCCCCCGGCTTTCAGAGGCTTGTTTGAAGCGCATTCGAGCCCGCGTGCGGGAATGAGAAAAGCGCCATTGTCAGAAAGCAGGATTACTATCGTGTTCTCAGTCAATTTCAATCGATCAAGTTGATCCAGAACACGGCCTACACCGTCGTCAAGTGCTGTTACAACCGCCCGATAGCGTTTGCGTTCGTCGAGTGTTGTGGGCGAGTAACCATATCGTTCAAAAGCTTCGTCCGGTGCTTGCCATAAGCAGGGAGTTCCAGGAGGTTTATTTTTCGGATTCGGAAAGTGGGCGGCATTGAACGGCACATAACAGAAGAAAGGTCTATCTTTATTTCGCTCGATAAACTCGCACGCAGCATCGGCAAAGACGTATGTGCTGTAACCTTTAGCCTTTGCGGGCTCGGTATTGCGGTGGAGATCATTACGACCGTTGTAAATATATGTATAATAATCACAATTTCCTGAAATATTCCCAAAATATTCATTGAAACCCCGATCCGTAGGTCGACTACCGGGAGCAAATCCAAGATTCCATTTACCAAAGCATCCGCTGACATATCCGGCCTTTGCGAGATATCGAGGCAGTATCTCCTCGTAATGTGGGAGTGCAATTTGCTGATGTTCATCGATTTTATAGAGCTGTTCGTTTAATCCATTGCGGAGCGGGTGCCGGCCGGTAAGCAAAGCCCCGCGAGATGGCATGCAAGACGGTGATCCAATATAGAAATCGGTACAACGAACCCCCTCAGAAGCAAGACGGTCGATTCGAGGAGTTTTCATCGACTTATTGCCATAACAACCAAGGTCACCATAACCGATGTTGTCCAGAAACATAATTACGATGTTCGTTTTTTTTACAGTTTGAGCAGAATTGCAGACATTGGGGAATGACAAACCAGCAAAGCCTAAGCCTGCTACGCCTCTTAAGAAAGTCCGCCGTGATAATCCGGTATGTGTACTGTCGTGACATCCTTGCTTAACATTAACATTTTTTCGTTTCATTTTTTTTTGCCGTACCTCTCTCTTCTGCAGGTTCTTCAAATCAAGTATTTTTCAAAACCGATCCACTTCAATGCCACTCAGTTTGGTGTTTACATTATAATACATTTGGCTATCTTAATGCAACTGCACAAGATATCAAACAACCGATTAATTCATTCCATGACAAATCTAACGTGAGAGGTTATAATAATGAAGATATCTAATAGGTAATTACAAGACCAAAGCAAGGAGAATATACAATGAACGAGCGTATTGTTTTCGGTGCTACGGGGCTTGAAGTCTCACCAATATGTTTTGGCACATGGCAATTAAGCCCCCGTTTCTGGGGTGAGCAGATTAAATCTGATGTATTGGCTGCAATGAATACAGCATATGATGCAGGAATAAACTTCTTTGATACTGCAGATGCCTATGGAGATGGTTACGCTGAAACAGTTCTCGGGGAATTTCTTATTAATAAAGCTCGTGAATCTGTTGTTATCTGTACGAAAGTATTCAATCATTTTAATCCCGATGCATCACGTTACCCGGACCTTTCGCCAGAGCATATACGACAACGCTGTGATTTACAACTGCAGCGAATGGGCATTGAGACAATTGACCTTTATCTGCTTCATATGTTCGATCCGCTGACACCTTTAGCGGATATAGCCGAGGTTTTGGATTCATTAAAGAAGCAGGGAAAGATACGCAGCTATGGCGTGAGCAATCATACGGTTGAACAGCTCCGGGCACACAGGCATTTTGGTGATTATAACGCGGCCCAACCGCTTTACAGCCTGATTGATACTGAAATCGAAAATGACCTGTTACCTTATTGTGAGGCGGAAAATATTGGCGTGATGGTTTATTCACCAATGCACAAAGGATTGCTCACGGGCAAATATACCGGCAGTGAAAGCTTTACCGATTTTCGAAAACATCTCAGCGAATTTCAAAGCGAACGTTTCCAGGCGCTTGCAACAGCAGTGCAAAGCCTTGGCCAGCTTGCGAAGAAGTACGATCTGTCCATTTACCAACTGGTTTTGGCTGCTACATTGATGCACCCCGGGATTGACGCAGCTATTGTCGGAATCAAGAATCCATCCCAAATTACTGAAGCTTTAGTAGCCATCGGTACAACAATTTCACGAGAAGACTACTTTGCTGTGCGTAAGACTCTTACAATAGGCGGTATTTCAAAGATACAAGATGCCAGCGGAGAGAAGAAATAGCAGACGTTGTATTTGGCAACCCTATATTATGTTTCTCTCTGATATTGTCCACCTATCCCGCTGGGGCCTATACTTACCAGGGGTATTTTTACAAAAACATCAGAACGATGAAGAATTCTTTTTTGCCTGCTTTTCACATTAATCGGTTTAGGTAAAATATTTCTTTTAACATATTCAAACTCCTTAAGGTTCAGATTTCCTATATAACGGCACAAATTTGCCCATTGGGCTGGATCTATGCCTTCAGACAGCTCACACCATACGCATGTTTCAGCGATAGAGGGTTCCGAGAACAGGAGTCCTTGAGATACCATAGGCTTATCTCCTTAAATAATAAATCGGTCATAATTATTATCTAGAAGGGCTTAGGTTTGACTTACTTGACAGAGGTCGGTTCCACCCTTGGAACGTTATACTATATATCGCCAAATGGGCTGTTTAAATATTAATCTAACTTCGAGCTTTTTTAAAATATATTCATAGTCCGGAAATCAATTTAGCTGGGAATCACTAACGTAATATCATGCTCGTATTATTCCAATTGTGTTACGTACAAATGCGTCATATAATAGAATATAATTACTCAGGAAAGCAAAACATGAAAAAATCAAATAGTATCTGCTTATTCAGCTTAGTTCTAACTGTGGGTTTTCTAAAACTCATACCATGCACCGCTCAGAACTGGCCTTCTTTTCGCGGCCTCTCGGCAAATGGAATCGCAGAAGGCTTTCGTGTTCCCATCAAGTGGGATATTGAGCAATCGGAAAACATTCTTTGGAAAACTGAGATTCCAGGTCTTGGTCATTCCAGCCCAATAGTATGGGACAATCGCATTTTTATTACTACCGCTGTTAAGGACAATGGAGAATCGGCTTTAAAGGTAGGTCTGTACGGCGATGTTAAGTCAGCAAAAGAAGACAATATTTTCAACTGGTATGTTTATTGTATAAATAGAAAAAACGGCAATATTCTCTGGAAAAGACTCTCTTATAGCGGCAAGCCAAAGGTCAAAAGACATCCTAAAGCCAGCCATGCGAGTTCTACTCCATGTACGGATGGAAATTACATCGTTGCATTCTTCGGTTCCGAGGGAATGTACTGTTATGATATGGACGGGAATTTGAAATGGAAAAAGGATCTTGGTGAACTTGACTGGGGATTTTTTCGAAGTCCAGCCGCACAGTGGGGCGGAGGCAGTTCACCTGTTATTCATCAGCAAAAAGTGATACTCCAGTGTGATGTTCAGAAAAATTCATTTATTGGCGCCTTCAACCTCAAAGATGGAAGCCAGATATGGAAAACAGCCAGAGATGATGTTCCAACCTGGGGAACACCGACTGTTTATTCAGGTAGAGAGTACTCGCAAATCATAGCCAATGGATTTAAGCATATCGGCGGATATGACATCTCAACCGGGAAAGAAATCTGGAAGATGAGAGGCGGCGGTGATATCCCGATTCCTACGCCCATCATTGCTCATGATTTAATCTATATCACAAATGCACACGGGCGCAAATCGCCGGTCTATGCTGTACGTTTGTCGGCAAGGGGGGATATCTCACTGGATGAAAACGAATCAAGTAATAAAGATATCGCATGGAGCTACAGTAAAGACGGAAACTATATACCAACACCCATCATATATAATGATTATCTCTATTGCTGCTCACATAAAGGCAAAATGAGTTGTATTGAAGCCAAAACAGGCAAATTAATATATCGTGAAAATCTTGATTCTTCAAATGTGGCGGTTTCTGCTTCACCGGTTGCCGCAGATGGGAAAATCTACTGCACTGCTGAAAATGGTGATATATACGTTGTAAAATCAGGCCCTGAATTCAAATTGACAAGTATTAATAAGATGAATGAAATCTGTATGGCAACACCTGCAATTTCACAGGGCACCTTATTCTTTCGAACGAGACAGCATCTTGTGGCAATCGCGGAACGTCCGTAACCAAGAAAAAATGGATACGCCTTTTATTCCTTCGGAAGTAAATTAGCCTGAAAAACTAATGCTGATTCAGAAACATCAGCAGTAGAATGGGTGATTTCTTTAACATTTCTAAGGTCATTTGATATCAGCAAAATATTCTTAGCACGAGTACCATTAAGTTCAAGAAACAACTCTGTGGGATTCGGAGGTCGGCAGTTCCGAATTAAGATATTCTGTGAATTCGTACATCGAATCATTCCAGTCGCTCCGGCGGCAAAGGGGGCATCTAGGGAATCGATAACAGCTTCGTCAACATCATCAAATACTATAGCATGGCGATAATCCTCAGATGAGGTCTCGAACCGGATATTTTGGAATTTTAATCCATTTACATGTCGGCAAAAGAATCCATACGCCGGAAGAGTACCGAACATGACACTTTCAGGGTAACTTGTCGGTTTTTCCGGGATTTTGCGTAAAGCTTCTTCCTTACTTCCCGTGCCTTCGAATCCTAAATGAATATTGGTAAGGATTACGTTTTCGATGTTATGACCCGGTAAACCCGTAATCGAACAACCGATTGGGGAACAGTCTGTCGCAATAATGTTGCTAATGATGACATTTCGAAACTTCCCAACATCTGGCTTCGACTGACCCTTTTCATATAGCCGTGCGCGGTTTCCCAACCGCATGAATATCGGAACCGATACACCTTTGATGGTCAGGTTGGATATTGCCACTCGGTCGAGAGTACCACCATCGACGATTTCCAGGGCAATCCCTGCCAATCCTCTCTGACGCCCATAAATAACTTTGGAATAACATGGAGAACATATCGTACAGTTCGTAACATTTATATTCTGAAATCCGCCACCCGACTCAGTTCCCATCTTGATTGAATTACAGTGACTGCTGACGATACAATCGGAAATAGTAATATTTTCGCAAGGATGATGCCACCGCCAAAAGTACGGAAACGGCCAATTA
The DNA here is from genome assembly GCA_032250555.1 of Sedimentisphaerales bacterium. GTDB lineage: Bacteria > Planctomycetota > Phycisphaerae > Sedimentisphaerales > Anaerobacaceae > NIOZ-UU13. Next base: position 24,784 of record JAVVFI010000004.1, on the reverse strand, counting down.
ACCTTCGTTTTTGACCCCTCACTTACGTTCGGGGCTCTGTTTTTGGACTTTTGACGCATGCATCAAGGATTAAGAGTTAGGCTTTTCATTACAATAGCATCATCGTCAGAATCAACCCTGCAGCCGGTTATAATAACATCCTTGCAACTGTCGATATTTAGGCCGTCATTATTATAACTTACATGATTAAAGACTGAGATATTACAAATAGTGAGACGGTCGCACCGGCGATAATGCTGCATCCAGCTTCCGGCGCTGCGCATGTTTATACCTTCGATAAGAACATCTGAGCAATTTTCCAGATAGATATTTTTAGGCCTTGGGCCGTTTTTATATTTGAAGTTAGAGCCCTGACCATCAATAGTACCCCGGCCGCATATCCCAATATTCTTAAGATTCTTACCCGCGATGATTGCCCAATAACTGAATGTTTTCCCTTCTGCATCCTGAAGCTTTCGAGGACTGCCATAATCCTTTTTTTCTTTGCTGCCAAGCAGCAAACAACCGGAGTCAAGCTGGATAGTAATGTTGCTTTCCAGGTAGATTGTCCCGGTCAGCCATGTCCCGGCAGGGAAATATAGGGTACCACCGCCACTTTCAGAGCATTTATCGACAGCATTCTGTATCGCTTGCGTACACAGAGTTTTACCATCAGGTTTTGCTCCAAAGTCAAGTATGTTATATGTCTTTTTAGCAGAACCAACGGTGATCGGATTGATTAGCATCAATAATCCAAATGAGATAAGAAATATCTTTTTACACATTAGAAATACCTTCCATACAACAAGATTTGTTCTATAAAATGATTACTCTTTGATTCATCCGTACTGTTATCCCATGTATGGTAGGATAACAGGCTCTTTTTCACCAGCGGCCACCATCCTGCGTTTGAGGATTTTAGCCAATTTAGCCCGGACATCTGCCAATGTGGGATCATCAGCCAGATTATGCCTTTCATAAGGGTCCTTTTTCAGGTTGTATAGCTTGTCTTCCATATACTCATCGCTGCATGAATCGCGTCCACCATTTTTATTTTTCGCACAAATTGAGTACTTCCATCTCAATGTACGAACAGCTCGGCCAACCTGAGACTCACTTATCTGGACAAAGACCTCTTTCGGCCAATCGTCCGTTTTTGAATTTACAAGCTGTTGAAGTGCCCTGCCTCTCATATAATCCGGCGGCCGGACATTACCAGCATTAAGTATAGTCGGTGGAAGGTCAATCAGACTCACCAGTTCGCTTATCACCTTGCCTCCGGTAAAGCCCTGGCCATGAATGATCAATGGAATGCGGATTGTATTGTCATGACAGGATCTTTTGTATTCGCTATTGCGCGTTCTAAAGTGGCAGCCATGATCAGATGTATAAATTAGTAACGTGTTATCCGCTATCCCAAGCTGTTTCAGCTTGTCCTGTATCCGGCCGACATTCTGGTCGAGGCTCCAGCAGCAGCCGAGATAATCGGGCATCTCTTTGCGCCAGTCACCTTTGGTGCCAGCCAGATCACCGGGAATTTTGTAATCGGCAAATCGCTTTTTAGAACCGCGTGGACCTTCAAACTGATTGTGGTCATTCTGATGATGAGGCTCAATATATGAAATAAAGAGGAAAAAAGGTTTATCACTATTGCGACGGTCCAGGTATTCAAATGCCCAATCGGTTAATGCATCTACTCGATACCGATCTTGCGGAAATTCCCGCTTGTTGCCGTCACTGTCGAACATATGGCCATCGTAGCCATGTGAAGTGAATTCCAGTACATCCGATGCCAGCCAAAAATCCCGGTAACCTCCACGTCGCTGTTGAGGAATTGCCTTAGTTCTGTAGTCTGCATTATGCCCGGGAACTCTGGAAGTTGAAGCTAAGTGCCATTTGCCCAGATAACCCACTTCATATCCGGCATCAGACAGCCAATGAGCAATAGTTTTTTCATTTTCAGGCAGGGCTATACCGTTACGGAAGCATCCTGTTTCAGTAGCGTATTTACCGGTTTGCAGGCATGACCTTGCAGGCCCACAGACAGGCTGGCACGTAAAGGAATACTCAAAACGAACACCTTTACGAGCCAACTGATCCAGGTTGGGTGTAAGATTCTCAAACAATGGCGAACCGTAGCAGCCAACCGAATCCCATCGCTGTTGGTCACTGAAAATAAAAATGATGTTGGGTCGCTTCAGGTTTTCGTTTCCCGGCACACTTTGGCTCTTGACCCATCCGTATGACGAGATATATGTTATGCTCAATCCAAAGGTCTTGAGAAATTCTCGACGTCCCAGTATCTTCCTACTTTTTTGCGCTTTATTTTTTACATGTTGCACGTTTGACATTGATCAAACTCCAAATAGACCAATACTGGCAGTTATCAATTTTATTATTGCTGTGTCTGATTAGAATCCTGCTTAAGATCAGTCAGAATTTTCATACAAGAAGCATTTAGCTCAATCACACGCTCCTGAGTATCAGCCTCATTGTAACAACGGAACTCTGGCGCATTACCGGAAGGCCGCAGGTGCACGATTTCATCACGGTCAAAGGTCATGCGGACACCATCGGTTCGGTCGATACCAGAACAAGTTCCGCAAAGCTCACCAAATATTTCTGTGGCTTTGGCTTGGTCTTTCGCAGCATCGCCGGAGCTGAATAAATCAAGAATATATTTACTATCTTCCTGTGGAAAATCCTTAAGACGGTCACTTGCCGTATAACGTTCTGGCAGAGAAGCAGTCAGTTCGGAAAGCTTTTTGCCTTCCCTTACAGCAAGCAGAATGATACACAAGTGGAGAATAACGGCATCGCGTGTCGGCAAAGCACGGAGACTTTTTCCAAACAGCGGAATGTCGGAATTCGTTAGAAAACCACCATTGGCCTCATAGCCGACGACCACCTTTGCTCCACCCTTACTTGCATCAATCATCGATTCAATTACAAAAGGGGACCCAATTCGTGTCCGACTGACACTCTTGAAGTAAGCCGACTTTTCAACGGCACTATTGCAGCTAACGGGAGTGCTGACAGAGTCTGCTCCAAGGTATTTTGCGCAGAGAATTCCAGCCACATCACCACGAAGCCAAATGCCTCTTTCATCGGCAATTAAAGGTCGATCGCTATCGCCATCTGTAGAGATAATTGCATCAAAAGAATCTTCCGCCGCCCACTTCGCCGCCAGCTCAACATCTTCAGGACGAATCGCCTCAGTATCAACAGGAATGAATGTATCCGTCCTGCCTAAAGCAACCGCATCAGCGCCAAGACCTTTTACAATCTCTAAAATGATGTCACGTCCAACGGCTGAGTGCTGATATACACCAATACGCTTACCCTTAAGACAGTCACCCGGAAAAACATCAAGATATCTCCTGACATACATACGTTGAGCTGTATTCGACAGAGTCCATTGTTCATCGAATGTTGAGGAAAAACTCTTTGCATCTTTAAAGAGGCTTTCATCAACGCCGACTAACTGGTCACGGATACCAGCTTCATCAGCTTTTAGAATTTCACCGGAAGGCTTATTAAACTTGATGCCATTGCGGTCCGCCGGGATATGGCTGCCGGTCACCATAATTGCCGGGATATTGTTCTCAATGCCGTAAAGCGCTACTGCCGATGAAGGGATTTTTCCGCAATTAATCGGTGTGTAGCCCATATCAACAGCAGCTCGGCGAACAGCCTGCATGATCCTGTCTGTGCTCGGTCGAAAATCACCCGCAACAGCGACCTCTGTTCGTACCTTCATATTTTCACCGGCAGACTCAAGATATTGCAGGAATCCCACTGTATATACATAACAGACGAAATCCGTCATATCATCGGCAAGACCGCGAGCACCGCTTGTACCGAATTTCACACCGCTACTGAGCATCAAATCCTGAATTTTGATTTCCATTGCTGTCGTCCATTAATTTCTGATATATGTCATGTATGTATAATTTGATATTATCACAGGTGTCTGATAATTCAAGGAATATTACTATCATGAAATATATCTCAGGATTAAATAAGAAGCAACTTACCAAATTAATAAATAATACTGGTACACACTCCATCATAAATTCAGGCTCTTTTAAGTTGACATCTTCAATCCTGCCTACGTAAACTATGTATATGTTTTCATCAGTTAGCAGACTAATCACAATGACAATCATTAAAGGGTGATTCAAATGTTATATAGAAAACACATACTTACAGCGATTATTGTCACAACCATAATATCTAATCTATGTACAGGATTGTGTATTGCAGAGGAAAAAAAGGCTAAGCTAATCCGTGATTACAACGTTAAACCAGTACCTTTTAACAACGTACGAGTTAATGATGATTTCTGGACTCCTCGCCTTGAAACCAATCGGAGGATCACTATCCCTTATGCTTTTCAAAAATGCGAGGAGACCGGGAGAATTAGAAACTTCGAAAAGGCGGCAGGTTTGATGAAAGGCAAACACGAAGGGATTTACTTCAATGATTCGGATGTTTATAAAATCATGGAAGGCGCCGCGTATTCACTTCGAGTCTATCCCGAGACGATGATGAGGTTATACCTTGATAAGCTGATTAAGATCATGGATGCCGCCCAGTGGGAAGACGGATATCTATTTACTTTTTACTCAGTGCCTGAGCATCAACCAGAAAAGCTCTGGACAAACATTCAGAGTATTCACGAACAATACTGCGTTGGGCATATGTACGAGGCCGCTGTAGCTCACTATCAGGTTACCGGCGATAAATCATTCTTAAATATCGCCATGCAAAATGCGGACTTAATCTGCGATACTTTTAATGCTGGTAAGCGAACCGACCCGCCGGGACATCAGGAAATCGAAATTGGGCTATGTAAATTGTATCGTGCCACGGGCCAGGAGAAGTATCTGAGCCAGGCGAAGTTCTTTTTGGACCAGCGGGGACGCAAAGGCAATCGAGGAGCAGATGGTAACGGCAGGCTTTACGGCATGTACAGCCAGGACCACAAGCCTGTCACTGAGCAAACCAGGGCTCTGGGTCATTCAGTCCGTGCCGCTTATCTATACACAGGCATGGCGGATGTCGCGGCACTGACCGGGAATATGGAATATGTCAAGGCGATTGATACTATTTGGAAAGATGTCGTCAGAACTAAGTTATATATTACCGGCGGTATCGGGGCAGCCGGTGGACATGAGGGTTTCGGCTCACCATATGAGCTGCCAAATATGACTGCCTACTGCGAGACTTGCGCCTCTATAGCTAATATTCTCTGGAACCATCGAATGTTTTTAATGCATAATGACGCCAGATACATCGATGTTCTCGAACGAGTGCTCTACAACGCTGCTTTGTCGGGAATTTCTATGAAGGGTGATCTTTTCTTCTATCCCAATCCTCTGCAATCAATCGGTCAGCATGCTCGAAGTCCGTGGTTTGGATGTGCGTGCTGTCCTTCAAATGTTGCCCGTTTTATTCCCTCAGTTCCGGGCTATGCATATGCACATAAAGACAGCGATGTATATGTGAACCTATTTATCAGCGGCGAGAGTACAATCGAGACCGAAAACAATAAAGTTAGACTGACACAGCAAACACAATATCCGTGGAAGGGAATAATTAACATCAATGTCCAGCCGGAAAAAAGCGACATGTTCGCCATTTATGTTCGTATCCCCGGCTGGGCTCAGAACCAGCCCGTGCCGAGCAATCTTTATGAATTCCAGAAGACCAGATATGAGGAAGTTGCGCTAAAGGTTAACGGTAAACGGGCGGCTATCAAAATCCAAAGGGGCTTTGCCCGCATCGAACGTAAATGGCGGAAAGGCGACACAATCGAATTGAATTTACCAATGCCTGTACGCCGGGTTATCGCCCATCAGAATGTCAAAGAAAATCAGGGCAAGGTAGCCCTTCAGCGAGGACCGATCGTTTTCTGCCTTGAATGGCCTGACAACGATAATGAAGTATTGAATCTGATGATCCCGGATGAAGAAGATTTCAGAACCGAATACAAGTCTGATCTCTTAAATGGTGTCATGGTGATCACCGGTAAAGCGAGAGTGGTAAAACGCACTAATAATGGTGATATCGCCCCGACACGGGAAAAGAAATTTACCGCTATCCCTTATTACGCATGGGCCCACCGTGGTCGAGGCGAGATGACAGTCTGGCCGGCTCGAAAAGTCGAAGCTGCCCGGCCTGAACCGGCAGATACATTGACGTACCGAAGCAAAACCACAGCCTCATTCGTACATGTATCCCTCGACGCGATAAAGGACCAAATACTGCCGGAAAGCTCATCCGACTCTTCAGCTCTTCAACTGGACTTTTGGCCTCATAAGGGCACAACCGAATGGATCCAGTTTGAGTGGAAGGGAACGCAGAACATCTCCAGTGTGAAAGTTTATTGGTTCGACGACACCGGCAGCGGACAATGCTCTGTTCCAAAATCATGGAAAGTGTTATATCGAGATACTAAAGGCAATTTTAAGCCGGTAAACAACAGCACCTCCTATAATACAGAAATAGACACATTCAATGAGGTTCTTTTTAATCCGGTTAAAGCTGACAGCATAAAAATCGAAATTCTACTAAAGGATAATCATTCGGCAGGTGTACAGGAAGTCATAATCGAATAGCTGATATGTCGGAATATATTAATTCTTATTAATCATAATTACCTGTGCGGCAAATGGTTTCGATATCAAGCTATTCGACCTCAACAATTGCTTCTGTCCAGCGGGGCAGGTTCCATTGATTTAATTGCACATCGGCAGTAATCACGTATGTTCCCGGGTCAACTGATGCCCCAATTAGTATTTTGAAATCAACCTGCTTCTCGATTCGCGAAGGGATCGTAACAGAAGCAGTTCTGTATTTTGCATTAAATCCGGCGGGGAGATTAAGTGAGACTGTGAACATACGTGAGGTGTCGGAATGATTGAAGACCTTTGAGCTGATTTGAATAGTTTTGTCGGGCTTTGCCTTTTGGCCATAGGGATAAAAGCGTACCCATCGTTCATCTATACCATAGTTAGGCTCATCCCATGGAAAGAGTTCTGCAAGGAGTGCTTTGCGTTTGAACAACGTTGCTAACATCTGGTCAATTTGCCTGTTGCTGAAACTGAAGGGCTCGACAACATGCTGGTTAATAAGCAATGTTCCGGCGGGGATTTTTTTCAGTAGGTTAAGGCAATAGAAGTAACCCATCTGCTCATGTAGTAAGTTGCGATTGAGAAGGCAGTAGTCGTCGATTCCTGATGGAGTAAAGGAATCACCGATGAAGAAGATTTTTTCTGCGCTATCTTTCTCAACAAGGAGCCCATCATGGTATATAGTCTGACCTGGGAAGTCATAAAACGTGAATGTAAATTCTTTCCATCGCATCTTATGGGCCTCGGGCATAATGTTTATTTCTGAAATAGGATTAGGCGTCAGGCAGGGCAGACGATATCTCTTGGGGTGTTTGAGGATATCGACAGATGGACCTGTTGCATAAACAGGACATTTAAATTCGGCAAGACAGGCGGCAACATCGTTGGTATGGTCATCGTGATAGTGACTGATAAACAGACCTTCGAGGTCGGTTAGTCTTCCGGCTTCTCTTAGTTCAATAACTTTTTTGACTATCCGGCTGCTGCCGCAATCGATTAGGAATCCGGAGCGGTCTTTGGATATAATCAGTCGTGAGTTGTTGATTGGTACAATCCACTCAGGCGGCTTGTCGTTAATTACTTCGGCCCAGGGCATCCAGTTGACCCTGGTGTTGGTTTCAAGGACACGCCGCGTCAGAATATCATAGTTTTTATAAAAATACCACCGGCCGGCGCTAATAGACAGGTAGTTTTCATATACTGACCGGAGTCGTTGTATCAAAAGATTTATCGCTTCATCAGGTTTGCGTATAACCGGCCCATGGGCAGGTATGAGAATATCGGGTTTTTGAGCAGCTACTTTTTGCAGGCTGTTGATAAGTTCACCCATACGCCCTGCCCAGCCGTGGTACCCGCCGATATTTGCCTCCTTAACAGCGTCCTGGAGGGAATACAGGTCGAATAGTTTTCCTTCACCATAGATAATGTCACCAACAAAGGCATATTTAATACTATCTATCTCGATGAAATACGTAAGTGCATGGCGTGTATAACCAGGTGTATCAATAACCTCAATCGGTATTCCCCTCCAAGAGAAGTTTTCACCAGCCTTAACGGTTCGGCCCACCTTCAAGGATTTCGTCAGGATTTTTGTTCCCTGTTGTGCATAATCGTGAAACCTGCGGGTTGTAAAGTCATTCCAAAAACGCTCGACATTGTTAAACCTTTCCACATCCGATTCGGGAACAACAGCAGTTGCTCCGTTTTCTACAAGCTCTCGCCCGGCCCATGCAACATCACGCCGGCTGTGTGTGAACAGTACCATATCTGCATTTTTTATTTCTCCGCGCGGATCGCCGTAGATGATCAGATGAGCATTGTCTTTTTCTATGTCCACACTGTTGACCGGTCCTGGAATTAATGATACGTGATCGCTCAGTTGGATAACATCAGCACAATAGGATTGGTTTGTTAAAGGCAAAATCAGCAAAACAACAATGACAATCATAGTTACATTTCGCATGAACTACTCCCAAGTTATATTATTAGTATGTTTTCATTAATGAGGCTACCAGCGGGCTGAGAGAGACTCCATTCTGTTCACGTACTTTTGCCAAAGTTTCTTCGGTCATCATTCTTTCTCCTTTGATACATGATCTTTAGAGCCGCTTAATACGCACATTGCGATACCAAACAGGTCGGCCATGATCCTGAAGACCTATATGGCCGATACGGGCAAAATCTTTCATAGCACGGCCGAACTTGTTATCCGTTCCATCAGGATTCTTATGTGGAGTTGTCCAGCGTTCCAAATTCATGTCAATGATCTGTTCATTATTGAGTACAATCTTGATATTGCTGCCTTTGCAGGTAAGTATGCAGCGGTTCCACTCACCTGGCTTATTGATAGCATTCTTTTCAGGCTCAAGACAATCATAAACCGCTCCGGCGGTGCCATTCTTGCTAAGTCTATTCCTGCCGTATGAGTTACTCACCTGGATTTCGATACCAGTATAAACAGGATCTTTCAAATCGGATGTACGAAAAAAGATTCCGCTGTTTGTGCCTTCGATAACCTTAAATTCCAGATCGAGAATAAAATCTCCGTACTTATCTTTGGTCCAGAGATAATCATAATTATGCTCATTGCCATCCATATCGCGTCTGACAGTAAGTTCCCCGTCCTTCACAATCCAGGCATTGTCAGGTCCAGTGAGCCAGCCGTTGAGATTTTCGCCGTTAAACAGTGTTACGAATCTCTGTGCACCGGTTGAACCCGCGCAGCCCATAACGGACAAAGAGAGCATTATTGTAATCAGCGTCATGAAAACCTTTCGCATAGTGTTTTTCTCCTTCAAAACATATGTTCGATCATTCAACAAAATTTGAAGTTAGACTTCTATTTAGAGTCGCTTTATCCAGATATTCTTAAACTGAACCAGGCTCGAAGCAGGCCCATGCTTACCTGTTCTTTTGTTAATACCACCGTGGTGCTGCAAACCTATAGGACCTTCCTTCTCAATGCCGGGTATTTGTGCTTTTTCGATCACTATCTTGCCGTTCAGCATTATCGTTACTCTGTCCCCTATCATAGTGATATCCATCGAATTCCACTGTCCTACTGGATTATCAGCTCGCACTTTTGGTACAGCCGCGGCTCGTAATTCAGGCGCCAGTTTCTTGTCATTCCGAACAGACCATAGTTCACCGGAGCCTATTGGCCAGCACCATAAATTTGCCTGGCCCCCGCTTGTACCCCGAAGAAGAATGCCGGAGTCGGCGTTCGGCGTCAGTTTCTTAATTACGTTACCTTCGGCATCGGTCATAAGCGAACCATCAGGTAGTATTGTAGGCATCGCATAAAGACCGGACGTGCATTTGAAACGCCATTCGACATGAAGAGCATAGTCCCCGAATGATTCTTCTGTCCAGAGACTCTTGTTCCCTTTAGCTTCGGACATCGCGTCGTAATCAATTACACCGTCAATTACCTCCCAATGACCATTATCACCTTCCGGCACTTTCCAGCCGGTAAAGTCTTTACTGTTAAACAGTACCATATACTCAGGCCATGACCTCCATGTCGGATACGTCTCATGTAGCGGAAGTTGATGAGCACGGGGCGGTGTCGTGGGGAAACCGTGATTGTAAAACAAATAGAGCCCGCCTTTTCCTGCGATTATAATGTCATTTTTTCCGTCCTTATTCATATCCGCGATATTAAGCTTCATTCCAACACTAACCACATAATTAGGCGGTGGATTAATTCCTTCTTCATCCGGGTATTGCGGCAAATGGTTAAAGGAAAGAACATGCCGCTCAAACTCACCGCCCTTGATATCATACCAGAAAGCATACAATGGCTCGAAGGCTCCAATGTCACCGCCATGATGGGCAAAAAGCCGCTTACCTGTCACCAAATCATCCTTGCCGTCTCCGTTCAAATCGCCAAGTTCCATCGTATGAAACTGGCTATATTCGGTTTCGACCCAGTGAGTTGTAAAGCTGCGCTTGCCGCTTCTGCTGACCTTCTGCTGCAACCATGCTAAGCCGTATGCGTGAGAGGAACCGATGATAATATCATTCATGCCATCCTCATCGACATCATGCACAAGGATAGGATGCGAAGCAGCGCCTCCTCTACCTTTGGCTGGCTCGAATTTATAGTCGGCGTGAAACTTCCAGGGCTTGTCCGTTATGCGTCTCGGTTGCTCATACCAGCCAACCGGGGTCACAATATCGGTTCGGCCGTCACCATTGATATCCCCCAAACCGTTGCCGTGCATATCACCTTGTGTACCGACAACGTGCTCTATAAACCATGGCTCTTTGTTGATGTGCTCAAGCCATGTCATGCCCTGCCCTTTTACTAAAGACCAATGGTTGCATAAGACATCATCATCACCATCACCATCGATGTCTCCGTGTATTACACCTTCCATATTCAGAGCCATGTGAGTCCTGGTGGATTTCCAGAAAGCATTATTGTCACCTGGATTTTCATACCAAAAAGCTCCCTTCATAAACATCCATCCCGAGCTGACAATATCCACCTTACCATCAAAGTTGACATCCATTGCAAACTCGCTATTGTCGTCGGTCTCCGGGCCGTTAGTCTCCGCCCCGTCACGATAGCTCGAATGTTTGGTCCAGTTTGGGGCCTCATACCAGTTCCTGCCGGAAGCGATATCAAGGTCACCATCCCCATCTACGTCCAGAACACTGCAGCACTCACAAAACGGACCAAACCAATAACTGTTATTAGCAGGATCATGAGCAGGGCCGTCGATTTTAACAGGGATAAATATCGGCTCACCAGCTTGCAAGACAAGAGGAGCTATCAAGAACATTAAAATCAAAAAGCAGTAGGAACTTTTCATTTTCTTTACCTCATTAATAATATTTACACTCTCTTAAAGTCCGGAAATCACAGAAATTATTTCAATTCGTTAAACCGGCAATAGCGGCACCGATTAATGTTGCATTTTCCACACTAACAATCTCGATGAAACGTTGATGTTTTTCCTCCAAAAAGCTTTTGAGATAAAACTCAACTTTAGCCTTGAGAGATTTTAACTCATAAAATGTCGTACCTTCGGCTGTGATACAGATCGGCATACAGGGATTCCCCCCCTTGTCTGTTTTAAGCACGGTAGAAGACAGCAAAATTGCGGCATGCTTGGCCGCTCTTTCTATCAGTGCATCCAGCACATACCACACAGCAGAACGATCCTGTTCACTCCCCTTTGTGCAAATCACAGCAAGTTGATTACCCCCCTGAGGAAATCGCATAAAATTATCTATATCTTGCGTCTCAAAATCTTTAACGTCGAGTAATTCTTCCGCCACTTCACTTGAAAAAAGCCCCTGCCCCCCTGCTTCTCTAAGACTTTCTAAGCAAAGCGCCCCCAGATAGCCGCCCGAAAACATCTTCTCAAATGTATATCTGCCGGGGTCAAGGGTCGATTCATCTAATTTCAGATCTATTCTACCTCTTGGAGCTTTTGCGAATGAGCCGGACTCAACGTTTATAATCTGTTCCTTGTCAGGTACCAATTCGGGTTTCTTCGTTATATTGTGATTTGATTCTATGTAACAGCAATTAGAACCTGTACCCAAAATGAATCCGACATAACTGTCGAAATTCCTGTTTGGAAAAGCGGATATTCCTGCCAGCAAAGTAGCAACCGTATCATTCAATATCACAACTCTTTTATCACCTTTGTAACCTGCCGCTTCGATAGCTGTTACCAGATTCTCGCCTATAAATTCACCTTCGACTTCTTTAGCCTTCACTTCCTTGCAGAACCTGATTAATCTGCCGTCCTTACTTGGAAGTATCTCAGTCGGATACGAAAAGCAAAAGCCAACATTGCTGCTTACATTTATGACGTTAGTCATATACTTGACTATAGTTTCAAAGAATTCTTCTTTACCAACTTCTTTGTCAAGTCCGGGCATAGATTTTTGAATAAAGTTCTCAATGCCAGATTTACCTGTCTCATCGAAGTAAACTGTAGCCACTCGAAAGTTCGTTCCACCAGCATCAAGAACGATGACAGGTTTGCCGGCCGGAATATCTTTGCCAACCTCAACATAGGTTGGAATCATCGCCAGAGAACTGTCCTGTCCTTCCAGACCTGCCTGCATTTCCTGTATGAATATATCGCAGCACGTATCCATGTCGATATCTTCATAGTACATCTCATTGTCTTTCAGAAATCGCCGGACTTTGTCTTTTATTTCAATCATAAGCAGATAACTCTATTAAGCTATAAATTGCCTGAGATATTCACGACTTTGTTTCAAAGATTGCTTTCGCATCGTCAAAGAACCTTCGTATGAGCGGTCCTCAACTTCCACGCAAGCCGCACCTTTATATCCAATGTCCGTCAAAGCCGAGAAAAACCTTCCCCAATCAACGTCTCCCAACCCCGGCAGCTTCGGAGTATGGAACGAAAGCGGATTCGCCAAAATACCAACGTCGTTGAGTTTTTCCCGCATTACCTTGGCGTCTTTAATGTGCACATGGAATATGCGATTCTTGAACTCATAAATCGGCCGTATATAATCCATAAACTGCCAGACCAAATGGGAAGGATCATAATTAAGGCCGAAATATCTTGATGGTATCTCCTTAAACATCCTTCGCCAAATCGCCGGAGAAGACGCCAGGTTTTTGCCGCCAGGCCATTCATCATCGGAAAAAAACATCGGGCAGTTCTCTATTGCCACCTTTACTTTTCGCTTCTCGGCATATTTTATGATTCCTGGCCATACCTTCCTGAAACGCTTGAAATTATCATCAACATTGCTCTTGTGGTCTCTGCCGATAAAGGTATTTACTTTTCCAATACCTAATCGCCCGGAAGCATCAATGACCTTCTTAATGTGAGTAATGTAACGGCTGGCATTTTTCTTATTATCTTCAAGCACATTCGGATAATAACCGAGCCCGGAGATTGTAACGCCATTTTGTTCAAGTGTATTATGAATTTCATCTATCCTCTTCTTTGAAAGGTTCACTACGTCAATGTGGGTAACTCCAGCGTAGCGCCTCTCTGCCTTCCCCACAGGCCAGCACATAATTTCGACGCAGGAATACCCTACCTGAGCCGCGAAAGATATGACCTTCTCGAATGTCTGATCCGCAAGGATCGCACTTACAAAACCAAGCTTCATCATTTTACATTGCTCCTGTTATTTTACTTCAATCCATGTTCTATTTTTATTGCTTTCCATGATCGTCTCACAAAGCACAATTTCCCTAAGTCCGTCTTTGAACGTCGGGAAACAAGCACCGGCTGACCGCTCACCTGATATATAAGAATACACTTCTTTGAACATTTGCTTAAACGTATCCGGAAATCCCTCGTTATGTCCGCCGGGATAATCGATCAGCGGCATGGTTTCAGGATAAACAAGCGATGGGTCTCTCATCATAATTTCATTGTTGCCGTCCCTCCTGCCTATCCATATCTGATTTGGTGATTCGGATTCCCAGGCTATGGATTTCTTTGTGCCGTTCAGCTCAAAGCAGAGTCTGTTCTTTCTTCCAGCAGCCACCTGATTAACCGTCATCACACCCCGTGCATCATTCTCAAATCTAAAAAGCACCGTAGCATAATCTTCGGTATCGATAGGCATATCCTCATAATCTTCCGGCTGCAGTATCTTACCGGCATAGGTTTCGACAGGCTTTAACGGCTTTTTTCTAATCTTATGAAATGTCGCAAAATCGGCGCAAAGCTCTTTAATTTTAAGACCGGTTATGTACTCGATAAGGTCCATCCAGTGTGAACCTATATCAGCAATAGCCCGTGACTTTCCTGATTGCCCCGGCTCCAGCCGCCAGTTGTAATCGGTCGCATAAAAAAGCCAATCCTGAAGATATGACCCTTGAACGGCGAGAATATCACCCACATCGCCCTTTTCGACCATGGTTCTCATCTGCCTGCTAAGAGGATAATAACGAATGTTAAAATTAACCGCGTTAACAAGACCCTTCTTATCAGCCAGATCGACAAGTTCCTCTGCCTCAGCCGCACTGATAGCAAGAGGCTTCTCACATATAGTATGTTTACCTGCTTTAAGCGACTCTTTAGCCATCTGGTAATGCAGGTAATTAGGAGAACAGATATGGACAGACTGGATGTCCTTTTTCTTCAGAAGCTCCTTATAATCTCCGTAATGTTCTTCAATGCCGAGTGACTGGGCTTTTGACTCGGCAAGCTCAGTTGAACTTTCGGCAAGAGCCGTCACCTCTATATTTCCCAGACGCCTTAGCCCTTCGATGTGGGCTGGCCCAATAAACCCCGTCCCGATAACTCCAACTTTTATTTTACTCATATAAATTTCCTTTACTATATCCGTAGGCGTGAAATAGTACCTTACTTCTGCTTGTTCCTTTTATAGCATTCCTCCATTATTGTCTCTGTCCTCGTTGCACCAAATCTTGTACAGCCAATCTCTCTGACTTTCAAAGCCATATCCAGATCTCGTACACCTCCGGCTGCTTTTACCTGCACATTTTCTGAAACTTCTGCCCGCATCAGTTGCAAATCCTCTATCGTTGCTCCGCCGCCCGCAAAACCGGTTGATGTTTTCACAAAGTCCACTCCTGCCTCCTCTGATAGCTGGCAGGCAATCTTCTTTTGCTCATCGTTAAGATAGAAGTTCTCGAATATCACCTTGACCGCCACATTATTACTGTGGGCTGCTTCAACAACCGCCTGAATGTCTTTTTTGACGTAATCATAGTCACCATCCAGAAGCCTGCCTATATTAATTACCATATCCAGCTCTACTGCGCCATCCGCGATAGCCTGCTTCGCCTCGAAGACTTTCGTCTCGGTTCTATTATAACCATGCGGGAAGCCTACGACCGTTGTTGTCTTAACATCTGAATCCTGAAGTAACTCCTTTACTAAAACAACTTCAGATGGACGGCAGCAAACGGTGGCAGCTTTATACTTCTTCGCAATCTCGCAGCCTTTGCGAACATCTTCCTCCGTTAGTTCAGGCCGCAGCAGTGAGTGGTCTATCATCTGAGCAATATCATGACATGTATAATCCATAGGCACCTCCGAAAGATAATTGAGTGATAGCTATTTGTATTCATATTCAACACTCCAACGATGTTATTTAGCTTGAGATTGGACAGGTAAAACATATATCATATATAATCCAACGGCAAGTAAAAAACAGGAAATACCCTACCCTTGTATTGCTAATTCTAATTATATACTCAGTTGTATTACAGGGAAGACATGATTATAATTCATATCTGTCGTACATTAACATGATTTTAGAGGAGCATTTTAATGAATAAAGCAAAAGCCTTCTTTTTATTTATATGTGTTTTCACACTGACTCGGCAACTCCCTGCCCGTGACGTTACAACTCGCAAAGTCGTGCCTTTCAAATCGATGCGAAAAGACGTCAGCATAGACGTTATGGAGCGTATATATCAAGAGATAAAAACACCATATAAGTATGGAATTATTCTAAAAGGAGATAACAATTCAAAGGTTGACTGCCCGAGCGTGTTTCGATTCGGAGAAATGTGGTATATGATGTATATCATTTTCAACGGCAGCGGATATGAAACGGCTATAGCACAGAGCAATGACCTTGTCAACTGGAAACTTGTAGGAAAAATCCTCCGTTTTCAACCTGGCAGGTGGGATGCTAATCAGGCCGCCGGCTATATCGCCCTTCAGGATTTTGACTGGGGCGGCTCCTATAAGTTGCAGAAGTATAAAGATAAATATTGGCTGTCCTATATTGGTGGCGCTTTGAAAGGTTATGAAACCGATCCTCTATCCATCGGCATTGCCTGGACCAATAATCCAACACAACCAATCGGATGGAATAGGTTGAATAAGCCGGTATTATCACGAGATCAGTCTGATGTTCGAGATTTCGAGAAACTTACGCAATATAAAAGTCACATCATCTACGATAAGAACAAAACACTGGGCTATCCCTTCGTAATGTTCTACAACGGAAAACCCAACAAAGGCTATGAACGTATCGGCATGGCCGTTTCAAAGGATATGACGCACTGGCTCCGCTACGGTAAAGCACCCGTGATAGATAACGGTAAAGGAATCTCAGGAGATCCGCAGATTACACGAATCGGTAATATCTGGGTGATGTTTTATTTTGGTGCTTTCTGGAGGCCAAAAGCATTCGACACTTTCGCATGTTCTTATGATTTAGTTCACTGGACCAAATGGACTGGACCTGATTTGGTTGCGCCCTCCGAACCATGGGACCAGCAATACGCCCACAAGCCCTGGATTATCAAACACAATGGAATTGTATATCACTTCTACTGCGCCGTCGGGGACCAGGGACGAGTAATTGCCTTGGCCACATCAAAAGATATCAGAAACTGAAGCATCAAGTTCGTAATTGCTCAGTTACAAGCTATAAAGAAGAAGTTATATGACCTCTTTTAACTCACCAGCCTTTTCTTCAGCCTCTTTATCGCGAAGAAGCCGACTACAATTATAAAGACAGCTATGTAGAGCAAATCGTAAAGTAGGATTGGTCCGTAATTGTTGGAGCATATTGCTCTGACTAATCTGACCGAGTGGGTCAAAGGAACAACTTCAGCTAACGGCCTGACAACAGCCGGTAAATTCGCAGTTGGAAAGACTACACCCGAAAAGAAAAACATCGGTGATAAAAAACCGGTAAAATAGAAATTAAAGTGATTTATAGTCTTCACATAAGATGTAACTAATAACGATAATGCCGCAAACATAACACCGGTTAGGAATCCGACCAGCGGTGTCAGCAAGCTGTAAGGTAAAGCAATAATTCCAAACACCCAAAGTATGCACAAAACAATAAGGGAGAAAAAGAATCCCTTGGAACCGGCCCAAAGCATTTCGCCGATAATGAGGTTGTTGACAGTCATCGGTGCCGCCAGCATTCCATCATAAACTTTTTCGAACTCAAGGCGTACAAAAGTCCCGAAACTGCATTCGAACGCAGAAGTGTACATTGCGGTTGTAACAAGCAGACCTGAGCCGAGAAACTCGATATACCGGACTCCTCCCATCGGCTCAGTAATGTACTTACCCAATCCCAGCCCTATACCTACAAGGAAAATCAGAGGTTCCAAAAAAGGCGGAAATGCATTGCTCAATATGTTTTTTGTATATACACGCATGTGCCGATACCAAACACTGTAAAGTCTTCGATGCAATGGCGGATATTTGAGTGCATTACTGTTTGTCATTAAGCTGTCTCCCAGTTGCTCTCAAAAAAACGTCCTCGAGATTTGTCTGTCTTATGTGATAATTACCGGCCTTAAGACTGGAAGTTGCCAGGTTTTTAAGCACATCTATATCATCACAATGGTAGCGTATAACTCCAGGCGTGTGGTCAACTCTTATCCTGTTTTCAAGCATACTATCTTGATCGATAGCCTCAGTATCGAACACCTCAAGGACATATTTTTCTATGTTCTCTCTCATCAACTCCTTCGGTCTGCCCTCCATTATATTTTGGCCCTTGTGCATTATAAGCAGATTGTCGCAAAGCTGGAACGCCTCTTCCATATAATGTGTTGTCAGCAGTACTGTTATTTGTTGTTTTTTCAATTGACGGATTTTGTCCCATATCAGGTGACGTACCTGTGGATCCAGACCCGTTGTAGGTTCATCGAGAATCAGCAGTTTTGGGTTGTTAAGCAGGGCCCTTGCTATCACGAGCCTTCTTTTCATTCCCCCCGAAAGCTCTTTGATTTTTGAGCTGGCCTTTTCTGAAAGTTCAAGGAAATCAAGCAGATACTCGATGCGTTTCTTGGCTGTCTTTGCTGGGATATCGTAAAACTTCGAATAAATCATCAGGTTCTGTATAACATTCAGTTCCTCATCGAGATTATCTTCCTGCTGTACAACACCGGAGAGATATTTTATTTCGAGTTCATTCTTAACCGGATCATATCCGAAGATATTTACCTCGCTGCCGTTATCATCCCTGACACATTTACCATAGAGCATCTTCATCACGGTGGTTTTACCTGCCCCGTTTGGACCTAAAAAACCAAAACATAGACCCGGCTCGACAGAAAAACTAAGGTTTCGCACCGCCCGGATTTTACCAAAGCTTTTGCTGATGTTTTTAACGTTAATTACTCTTGACGACATAATATTAAATTTCCATCATCATAAAAACTATCACTGATAAATCTCTAAACTAAATAAAATACCATATTTCCTCTGAAATTACAGCTATTCTGAAACCTTTAATGTAACTAAAGTTGATTTTTCTAAAAAAATATAGTAATGTATATAAAATAACAATGAGTGATGAATAGTATATTACCAATTTAATGAACAGATGAATCGAGGAGTACAGGATTCTTCATCGAGACATTGAAGGTGAAAATCACAAAAAAGGAGCGGGCCATATGTTCACATCACTAAAAATAACTCGACAAATTATCAATATCATACTAATCGGCTGTGTTCTGGATGTTTTTTCTACTGGAAGTTTATACGCTAACCAGGACAACAAGTACCTCGATGCTGTTCGCACCTTTGCTGACAGAGTACTGCAAAGTGGAACAGACATATACGGCCCTAACACCACACCTCTTTTCGCAGACGGACTTAACATCGAAACTCTGGAGCCTGTAAAATGGAAGTGTAGAGACGAAACCTGGGTACTCTCCAATTTCGCAAGTCAGCAGCCGCTGCTGCGTACTCTCGACGGTTTAACCGCGCTAACGGGTCAGAAAAAGTACAGCCAGGCAGCGGAACAGGCAACCGGCTATGCATTACAAAACCTTACCTCACCGAACGGGCTTCTTTATTGGGGTGGACATCTGGCATGGGATCTTGAAAAGGAAAAACCGGTCGGCCAGTATGCAGATGTTCATGAATTGAAGAGCCATCAGCCATACTATAGTATAATGTGGAGGGTTAACGCTCCGGCCACTCGAAAACTGATGGAGTCAATTTGGGCCGGGCATATTCTCGACTGGTCACTATTGGATTATAATCGCCATGCGAGTGTAAAGAAACCGGTTTTGGTTAATTGGAAACACAAATTCAAAGCTAATATTGAAATCCCTTTTCCCATCCAAAGTAATAACTTGTCCTTCGTCAATGTTACACCACCTCTAATGCACACTAGCGCAATGCTCTCTATACTCGATAAGAATACCGATGCGTTGACCTGGACTCGACGCTTAGCCTATCGATGGCAACAGGGTAAAGATTCCAAGACGGGGCTCTGTGGCGGGCAACTCAGCTATCGCACGCATGACCGGGCACAGGACGCATTGGGACATGTACATCCCAACATAAATGAAGCTAAGATAGTTGCATCCTACCACCAAACAAGTCGATACCACAATTTGCCCTTGGCGCAAATGCAGGCCGCTTCGGCCTTAATGGAGGCTGGGGGTAGATACGCTATGGTCGGTCATGAGTTTATCAGATGGGCGTCAGAAGACCTTAAGGCCTATACTAAAAATAGCTATGATTCTAAAACCGGCCAATTCATTGCTCTAATGACTGATGGAACACCTATTAAGTGGCAGGAATCCCGCAGCGGTTACTATGTCCCGGAATCTTTCGCCCCGCGTAAACCTGACGGATTCATTCTTTGGGGTTACGCCATAGCTTTTCGACTAACTTCTGACCCAACGCATTGGCAAATGGTTCGCAATATTCTCCGGCAATTCAATCTTGGCGACATAGGCCGCCCGGATGGAATAATCAGCGCGGTAAAATATAATAATGACCATAGTGACTGGCGAACAATTTATGCATTGCTGGAATTGCATCAAGCAACAAATGACGCTAAATTCTTGCGACTTGCCTGCAGCATCGCCGACAATATTCTCTCAATGCAAACGCCAACAGGCTTATTTCCTCGCCCCGGCCGGCAGTGGGCCAGAACGGGCGACGAGATACCCTTGGCACTCTTACACTTAGCAGCGGCAATTAAGGGAAAAGGCTCGCTGTTACCCCAGCCAATCTTAGACAGTCGTTTCTTTCATTGTGAATACCACGGCCAGCTCGAAAAGCATCAGCAGAAACGTGCCGACAAAAGAACCTACGATCACATGGTATTCTACGGTGGTTCCTGAAAGACATAACCTTCCAACGTCGGAAGACGAATAAATCTAATTTTTAAGTAAGACTTAAGTTGGTAGTAATGAGTAAAAATATTTTTCTATCCTTATTGTTGCTATTGTCAAATCAGGCTGTGTCAAACAGTCTAAGTGACACAAACATTAGCGATGCTATCCCCGGGCAAATTGCCCCATTTTTTAGCCCACCCCTGGAACTCGCAAATGACTTTGGTAAATATCGCTCTCCTTTAAGATTCTATAACGGCACTCCTGTAAAGACCAAGGAGGATTGGCAAAAACGCAGAAATGAAATACTCATTACTTGGCACATTATCATGGGACATTGGCCGCCAATGATTGAAAATCCCAAAATCGAATACCTTGAAACAAAACGCCGCGAAAACTTCACCCAGCACCGCCTGCGCCTCGAAATAGCACCGAAGCAGCAGACAGTAGATGGCTATCTGCTCATTCCTGATGGCAAAAAATTGTTTCCGGCAGTCATTACCGTTTACTATGACGCCGAAACAGCAATAGGGTTGGGTAAAGAACTGCGAGACTTCGCCTCTCAACTAACAAAGCGAGGTTTCGTTACGTTATCAATCGGAACCCCGGACTTCTCCAGTTTAAAGGCTCCATACAAACCCCTCTATGAGTCGGCTAAAGACGAAACTCCCCTCCAGCCGCTTTCTGCGTTGGCCTACGTCGCTGCCAACTGCCATACTGCGCTTGCAAACATGCCACAGGTTGATCCTAATCGAATTGGTATCATTGGCCATTCGTATGGCGGAAAATGGGCAATGTTCGCATCATGTCTCTATGACAAATTCGCCTGTTCTGTCTGGTCCGATCCCGGAATTGTATTTGATGAGAAGCGGCCAAACGTAAACTATTGGGAGCCGTGGTATTTAGGATATGATCCTTACCAGCAACGTCAAAGAGGCATCCCAAATGCAGCTAAACCCCGCACCGGTGCGTACAGGAAACTATTTGTCGATGGTTTTGACCTTCACGAATTGCACGCTTTGATGGCGCCAAGACCATTTCTGGTTTCGGGAGGTTCCGAAGATCGACCTGAACGTTGGAAAGCGCTCAATCATACGATTGCCGTTAATAAGTTTCTCGAACATTCGAACAGAGTTGCCATGACTAACCGCAAAGCACATTCTCCAACTCCGCAATCGAACGAACAGATTTACCTTTTCCTCGAACATTTTCTTGCTAAGAAACAATAAGCCAATATTGAGTATCTTTTTTAATTGACTTATTTTCTTGCAGTTTGTTCACTTTTCTCACGACGCTGACAGATGATTTCCTCGGCAAGTCTTACCGGAACCTGAGCATATCGGGACATTTCCATTGTGAATGAGGCCATTCCCTTGCTAAGCCCGCGAACCACTGTGGCATAGCCAAACATATTTGCCAGCGGAACCTCGGCCCTGATAACAGTGTACGTGTCCCTGTTTTCGGTTTCAAGTATAATCCCCCGGCGGCAATTAAGGTCACCGACAATAGTGCCCTGAAATTCAGCAGGCATTTCAACTTCTACAGCCATGATAGGTTCCTGCAGACATGGACGGGATTTCTTGAACGCTTCGACAAAAGCATCTCTTGCAGCAGTACGAAAAGCCATCTCGCTGGAGTCCACCGCATGATATGTGCCGTCGTCGAGACACATTTTACAAGAAACAATTTCATATCCGGCTACGGGGCCTTTCTTCATTGCCGCCTGGAATCCCTTATTAACTGCGGGAATGTATTCGCTGGGAATTCTACCTCCGGTAACGTTGTCTTCGAACTCGTATGTGGATTCGCTGTCCTCATTCAGCGGAATCAATCTGCCGATAACATGCGCATATTGACCTGAACCACCAGTCTGTTTTTTATGACGATAATTGAATTTTGTTTCAATGGTTGGCGCTTCGCGATAGCTGACGCTCGGTACACCAACAGTCAATTCAGCCTTAAACTCACGACGCATCCGCTCGATATAAACATCCAGATGCAATTCTCCCATACCGGCTATAACCGTTTGTCCGGTCTCCGGATCGCTGGAAACACGGAAGGTAGGGTCTTCTTTCATAAAACGGCTAAGCGCTTTGGCCATGCGTTCCTGAGCAGTGGAGTTTGCCGGCTCGATTGATAAACTGATAACCGGGTCGGCTACGAAAATACTTTCCAGAGAATAGTTAACGCCATCGCCGCAAATCGTATCGCCGCTGGCGCAATCTATCGATAGTACCGCGGCAATATCACCGGGGCCGGCATCTGAAATATCTTCTCGGTCATTCGCGTGCATTCGGACAATGCGGCCGATACGCAGAACACGATTGGTTCGGGCGTTACGATATTTCTGGCCTTTAGAAAGTCTGCCTTGATATACACGCACATAGCTCAACTGACCAAACGATTCATCAGCAATCTTGAACACCATTGCTACCAGCGGTGCATCCGGATCGGCTGCCAGTGGAATTTCAGTACCTTCATTATCGTGATCACGGGCAAAGCTGGCCCGATCCAATGGGCTGGGAAGAAAATCACAGACTGCGTCCATTAACGGCTGAATCCCCTTGTTCTTAAATGCCGCACCCATCATAAGCGGTACAATATCACGATTAATCGTTGTCTCACGAATGGTTTTACGAATCATGTCTTGATCCACAGGTTTCTCATCAAGAAGAAGTTCAAGCAGTTCATCATTGAACATGCTTAATGCTTCGAGCATTTCCTGGCGTGCCTTACTGGCTGAATCGGTGTATTTCGCTGGAATCGGTCCTCGCACCGCTTTTTCGCCTTCATTGCCCTCAAAAGTAACAGCCTCCATAGTAATAAGATCTATTATACCTGAAAAGTCGTCACTTACACCCATATTAATCTGGATGGGAACTATGTTAAGACCGAGCTTCTCCGTCAGTTCCTGACGCACCCGTTCGGGATCGGCGCCGGTACGGTCCATTTTATTAATAAAAGCAATTCGTGGCACACGGTAGCGCTTTATCTGCTGATCGACGGTAAAAGATTGACTCTGAACACCGCCCACCGAACATAGAACCATAATCGCTCCGTCAAGCACTCGCAGCGAACGTTCCACTTCAACGGTAAAATCCACATGACCGGGAGTATCGATTAGGTTGATGCTCCTGTCGTTCCATGTCACCTGAGTAGCCGCTGAGGTTATGGTAATACCACGCTCGCGTTCAAGGTCCATGTAATCTAATGTCGCTCCACCCGAGTCGGAATGGACCTCCTGCATACGATGAATCCGGCCGGTATAATACAAAATCCGTTCGCTCAATGTTGTCTTTCCGGAATCTATGTGCGCCGAAATACCAATATTTCTAATTCTTCTAATTTTGTCCATTTTTACTCACAACTATCTTTCAAAAAATAATCAACAACTTACCTGGTCACCGGGTCTGTAAATAGACATGGCTTCCCTACATCTCGTTCTTATACGACCCCCTCATGCACCTACTTCTTACCGTGGATTACAGGTGAGTGGAATGTAATAAATACTCTTAAAATACGAGAGCTTTGTAGTATACCACAATATTTTTAATATATCAAGAAAATAATCTACTATTTTTAATAATATTTTCCTGAGCCAATTATTCCGGCTCAGAATCATAATATGCCCTCAATGTTCTGTTTTTCTTGTCTATTTGAATATTAGCGAACTAATCATCCGCCGCCTTAAGCATGTGCCACCCCACAACACTCATGTGGGCAGTCTGCATAAATCGGACTAAGAGAAAAATCACCACGTGCGACACGTTCTTCTTCTCTTCGGAATAATGAGGTGCAGTCTTTAGCCATTGCCTGCAATTTCATTGTTTCTTCTTCTTTTATGGGACGATATGACCGACCCGCTTCAATTGCCTTATCGAGCAAATCAAGAAATGAAGGTGGAATTCCCGCTACAACTGGCTTTTTGGAGAGGGTATAACGCATTGCAAGGTTCGTATCATACTGACTCTCAGTAGCGCGATACCACCATTTGCGGGTTTTGTCAGCGTCTTTCGTACCCTGAGGCCATGGCCCCTTTGACATCGGCTTAATAGCTATAACAGCCACGCCCTGCTTTTGTGCCAGTTCGAGAACAGGTTCGCCAAATCCCATCTTA
>JAVVFI010000049.1:0-19189 GCA_032250555.1 Sedimentisphaerales bacterium | reverse complement strand
CGGGAGAAAAGATAAATACCTATGAAGATTTAATGGCCAGGATTGAATCAGAAGCAAAGTTCAAGGCTAAGGAGGCTGAGACTGAAATACAAGTCATACAAGCCCTGACTGAGGCTGAAGAACAAGCAATATCTTGTGCTCAGACAAAAGCCGAGACGGAGAAGAAACTTAAAGCTAAGAGTCAGGCAATGGTCGAAGCGGAGAAAAAACTAAAAGCTGAAATTCAAGCAAAACGCAGGGCAGAGGAGAAGGCCAAGGTTGAAGCAAAAGAGAGGGAAAAGGCTGAAATGATGGCCCAGGCCAGAGCCAAGGCTGAGCAAGAAGCAAAAGCCGAGTTAGAAGAAAAAGCAAAGGCATATGAGGAATTACTGGCCAAGGCTAAGTCCGAAAAGAAGGCCAGGGCAGAATCCAAAGCAAAGGCTGAGGCTGAAAGACAAGCCAGAACTCAGGCTGAAGGAAAAGCGAGGTCCTATGCCAAGGCAATAGCTGAAACAGAGAAGAAACTCAAAGCTCAGACCCAGGCAAGGGTCGAAGCAGAGAAAAAGTTAAAAGCTGAAATCCAGGCAAAACACAAAGCAGAGGAGAAGGCAGCATTTGAAGAACAAGAGAGGGCAAAAGCTGAAATGAGAGCCAAAGACCAGACAAAGGCCAGGGCCAAGGCCCAAGCCAAAGCAAGAGCGAACACCGCGGTCAGAGCAAAAGCGGAGACAGAAACAAGGTTAGAGCTGGAAGAAAAGGTAAAGGCCTACGAGAATTTACTTGCCAAGGTTAAGTCAGAAGAGAAGGCCAAAGCTAAATCCGAAGCCAAGGCCGAGACTGAAAGACAAGCCAGAATAAAGGCTGAGAAAAGAGCGAGATCCTATGCCAAAGCAAAAACTGAGACAGAGAAGCAACTTAAAGCTCAATCTCAGGCAATAGTCGAAGCAGAGAAAAAGTTAAAAGCTGAAATCAAGGCAAGAAACAAAGCTGAGCAAATGGCAGCAACCAAAGCACAGGAAAGAATCCAAGCTCAAGCTCAAGCCAGAGTAGAATCTGCAGCCAAAGCAAGGCAACGAGTGAGGGCTGAACTGGAAGAAAAGGCAAGGAACTACGGATACTTGCTGGCCAAGGCAGAGGCAGTAGTGAAGGCCAGGACTGAGGCTGAAATACAGGCCAGAACTGAGGCCGAGGAAAAGGCGAGATCATATGCGAAAGCAAAAGCTGAGACAGAGAAGAAACTCCAAGCCCTGACCCAGGCAAAGATCGAAGTGAATGAAAAGTTCAAAGCTGAAATTCAGGCAGAACACCTGGCACAGGAGAAGGCAGCAGTTGCCAAGGCAAAAGCTGAGACAGAGAAGGAACTTCAAGCTCAAACTCAGGCTAAGGTCGAAGCAGAGAAAAAGTTAAAAGCTGAAATCGAGGCAAGGCTCAAAGCCGAGCAGAAGGCAGCGGAAGAAGTTCAAGAAAGAGCCAAAATCCAGGCCCAAGCCCGAGCACAGGCTAAAGCCAGCGCGGAATCCGCAGCCAGAACCAAAGCTGAACAAAAAGAGAGAGCCAAACCGGCAAAAAAGACAAGAGCCTATGAAGAGCTACTGACCCGGACTGATGCAGAAGAAAAAGCTGAGTCGGAGAGTGAGAAACGACATAAATCCGACTTTCAGAATACAACGGTAACAAGGCTTGCCAAGCGAATCAGCCAGCATGTTTTTCTATTAAAGGCTATACCGAGAAAATTTGCCTTTATTTCAGTATTGATAATTATTACTGCTATAGCATTAACATTGAGGCTGGTAGGCGAACCGCCACTGGTTATCGGTAATGCTACAACAATCATTGAGGACAAACCAGCGATAATCATTGATACGCCGTTAAACAACAGTACCATAAGCAATGACACAAGTAATATCAATCCATATCTACCGCAGGCAGCAAACTTGACTATAATGGAAGGCTACAACCATATAAACAATGGCTTTTTATTAGCAGAAGACCAAAACAATCTTGTCCAATCCAGCGACGACAGACGATTAGAAATTGGCTACGGCTCATACGTAACTTATGACTTTTCAAACATATCTATCCCTGTAGATGCTGTGATAAAATCAGTCGTTATTTATGTCGAGCACTTCGAGGAAGAACTGTTTACCTCAGGAAAATTAAAATGGTCTGTTGGCACAGGCTGGCCGGATAATCCCGTGATTTGGGCGGAACTAAATGCTCCATTGCATGAAGAAGAAAACCATGAGGCCTTTGACTCATGGGATGTTACAAGTTTAGTGGATACACCTGAAAAGGTAAATTCTCTACAGTTACAAATTAAGAATAATGATCACTTCTCTTCAAGAAAGACCTTGATAGATTATATCCATGTAGTGGTTGACTGGGACTGATTGATCTGAGAGTTATTTGGTCATGACCCGGAGTTTTTCAACCGGGCCGAACATAGCCGGGCCTTCCTTTTTCGCAATCTTTTCGGTCAATTTGAATTGGCCGGTCTTATCTTTTTGAACGGC
Source organism: Sedimentisphaerales bacterium (assembly GCA_032250555.1). Lineage (GTDB taxonomy): Bacteria > Planctomycetota > Phycisphaerae > Sedimentisphaerales > Anaerobacaceae > NIOZ-UU13. The sequence continues at coordinate 16,697 of JAVVFI010000049.1, read as the reverse complement.
CAGATTCCGTGTGCGATGTTGGCCTTTTTCGAAATTGAAGGTCTTACCGTCGTCTTCATAGAGGGTGAAGGTTCCTTTGGTTTTGCCGTAGAAGCACACCTGAAGCGGATAGCCGTAGGCTTTGTCGGTTTGGTTCACTGCTTTAGTCAGCATTGGAATCACGGCGCCTTCTTTGACAAACAATGGAATACGGTCGGCCAGATCTTCGGCGGTTACGGTTATGTTTTTATTGTTACCGACAAACTTTCCTGAGTAAAAGTCATACCAGTTTCCGGCCGGTAGTTGAACCTGACGTTTGAGAGACTGGCTTTCGTAAAACGGCGCAGCCATGATGGACGGGCCGAACATAAACTGGTCGGTCTTTTCAATGATTTTACCTATCGCATAGGGATTTGTTTCGCTGTCAAGCTTTCCAGCGATGACTTTGGCCTCAAGCCCGGTGAATCCATCTTCCAGAATCATCGCGCGAATCGGGGGTATGCCTTTGAAGTGATAGTCGGCGAAAGCTCTATAGAGATATGGCAAAAGGCGCATGCGCAGTTTGATAACGTCGCGAACCGAGTCGGTGACGTCGCCGTAACTCCAGGGTTTTTTCCCGGACGACCACGCATTTAGCTGGGCCAGGGGCGAGAAGCAGACGGTCTGCATACGATTCAGCCACTCCCGGGGTGTGCGGGCCGAACGTGCTTCGGGTGTCCATAGGATTCCACTGAGACTGGCGGTGGAAAGGCCGGTGATGTACTCTTCATGGCTATAGGAATCGCTGTAAATGGCAAACGGATGACCGGAGGCCGCACCGTTACTGCCGCGCACCAAGCCATAGGTTCGCACGTTGTTTTTCCTGAAGAGGTCGTTGTAGAGCATGCTCTGCATGAGCAGGCCATAGGATTGGCGCATCGCTTCGCCAGAAACGCCTGATGGGAATGTGGCGTGGTCGGGCCAGAGCCAGAAATCGTATCCGTCAACTTCGTCGATTTTATAGCCGCTGATGCCGATGCTGATGTGATCCTGGCGATGTTGGTAGGTGAGCAGTTGGCGGGCCCGGGGCAAGGTGTAGTCCGGGACAATTCCCAGCCAGACCATGTGAGAGCCGGAAATCGGATACATCTTTTCGTATATACGGCTATGTTTGGAAATGTAAGGATTCTCCCAGAGATTCAGACGAATGCCTTTGTCCAGTAATTGGCGGGAAAATTTCGCGGGATCGGGAAAGCGTTTCTTTTGCCATTCGAAAGTGCAGGGATATGATTTTGACATCCACCCGGGCTCGAGGCCTATGACGTCGAGCGGAAAGTCTTTGTCTTCGAATTGTTTAACCTCATCGCGCGTCTGGTCAGCGTTGAAACGAGCATGAACCCGATGCCAGAATCCCAGACCCCAGAGCGGTGGCAATGCACCGCCGCCGTTGTAAAGGTTATATCGGCAAACTACATCGAGCATCGAGTCACCAGAAAAGACAATTACCTCAAGTCCATTTCCGTTGATTTGCGCTTCGACCGCGTCACCCGGCGGCAGGGCCTGCCAACGGCCGGGCTGCTTTTCATCCGGCGGCGGATTGCGGTCCACTTCGGGGGGATTATGCAGTGAATCTTTACGGTTTCCGACCTGGTTGTAGATTTTCAAAAAACGAGCAGTATTGAAAAAGACGCCGTAGCCCCTGCTTGAGATGTAAAACGGCACCGGGGCGTGAGTTCGACCGCCGCCTTTGCTCCAGTGGTCCACGTTCAACGTCAAGATTTTTCTGGATTTTTTTATGCCGTCCAGTTGCAGACCGAAGCCGTAGAGTTTTTCATCGGCGCCGGTTGGGATACGAATCATGATTTTATTGTCCGGCGTGAGGAGACAGGTGATTTCGCCCGGGGCGAAGGGAAACTTCTGTTTGGACAATTGATTCAGTGCTTTATGTTTTGGCGGCGCCGCGGCGAATTGTGTGTAGCGCAGTTCGCCCATCATGTCACCCAGTGAGGCGATCCAGACGCCAGGGGCGGCGTTTTGCCATGACTCGACTGATTTCAGGTCGCTCATATCCGCCGCCCGGCATGGAGCGAAAAGAACAATCAAGCAAACTACGATGAAAAACACGCGAAATGATAAACAATCACTGTTCATTGGTATTCCTTGTTATCAGCTATAAATCGAAACAGGTATTTTTTATGAGCGAGATTCACTTTGAATCGTCATATCACCTTACCTCATAGGTTGGAAAAGCAGAATTTGTTAGTTTCCAACAGTTTACGAAGGATTAATTGTACAACTCCTGAATTCTATTGTTAAGAAAATTCCGAGGGCACCGGGTAAATAATGCTATTGCTGAGCACCGGCCGGTTCATATTCAATCGAGTTCTTTCAGGATGGTTTGAACGTATTGCGGGATATTGTTTTCCAACTCGCTGGTCAGCCCCTGGCCATCAGATATTTCCTTCGGCTCAATGCCAAAGATTACAAGGTCTTCAGGGCATTCGCCCAAACGGCGAGAAAGTTCGATTGTATTGAGCAAATCACCCTCGTGCAGAGAGTAACGCATCCGTATCTTTTTCGAGGACACCTGCCCGGGTGTGAAGCGACAAATGAGGCCAGGGGTTTGTCCCATAATCGCACAATCTACAAATATGATTTTCTCCCTTCCGTCAATGGCGTGCATAACAGATAATCCCCCCGTTCCGAGATCCATAACTTCGACATGAGGATTTTCGGCAAGATGAACCACAAGCTCTGAAGCCAGACGAATCCCTATCCCTTCATCCCGCATCAAAGGATTGCCAAGACAGATAATGAGTATCGGCTTCATTAGAGAACTAATAGTTTATACAAACTCTACGTCCAGATAGTGAGTCGAACATGAGATGCAGGGATCGTATGAACGAACGAGCATTTCCAGAAGCAGGCGAATCTCGTCCTGGTCCCGGTCGATAATCTGCGGCGCTAACGCCTCGAAGTCCTTTTGGATGTTCGCATGATTCTGCCCGGTCGGTATGCAGATGTTAGCCTTTGTGCAAAGCCCCTTCTCATCGAATGCGTAGCGATGGAAGAGGATACCCCGAGGGGCTTCGACACATCCAACACCTTCACCAGCCCTTGGCTTGACCTTAACCGGTTCGGGTTTGAGGCCGGTCGTGAGCAGTTCGTCGATGAGTTGCAGGCTGTGCTCGGCCACCTGGGCACATTCAACAACCTGCGCAACATTGTTAAGATACGGATTACAGGCACCTTTTTCCAGACCGAACTCTTTGGCTGTTGCGGCCGCCATAGGCAAAAGCTTGTCAGCATTGATATTGAAACGAGACAGTGCGCCGACCGCATAAGAATCACGATGCCATTTACACCACTTGGCAGTGGACTGCGGCACAACATGCTCGTTGACCACTGACTCAAAACCCTGGATCGGCACTGTTTCGTCGGTGTCCGTGCTGGCGATATCACCGTGGTAAAATGTGTAGTAATCGGGATGCTTTAACGCGATATATTCAGTTTCTCGATCAAAAGCAGGAAGTTTATCAGCAAGGCTCAGTACCACCTTGGCAAGTGTTTTTATATCGGGAACAGCATCTTCTATTGACTTCTTGAGTTCACGGAGCTGCTGCTCTGAGGGAATAGCTGTAAAACCTCCGGGCTTGAGTGTAATCGGATGCGTCATCCGTCCACCGATGAGTTCCATCCAGGCATTACCGAGACGATGAAGACGAATTACAGTCTTGACCACATCCGGATGTGACTCAATGAGAGGTATAACCGAATTCTGGCCGAGGAGGTCAGGGGCCACGAGGTATCCAACGTGCAGGCTGTGGCTTTCAATATACTCACCGTAATGGCACAGAATGCGCAGTTTGTCTGTTTGATCGGAGACCTTAATGCCCATGGCATCTTCGATGCCCTTGATAGCAGCCATCGAGTGTGTTACAGAACAAATACCACAGATACGGCTGACGATGGTCTGAATGTCCTCGAAACTACGCCCGCGCACCATGGCCTCAAAGAACCGGGGTGCTTCGGGTACCTGCCACTCAACATGCTCTACCTTACCATCACTTGCACTAAGCCGGATATTTCCATGGCCCTCAAGCCGTGTGACGTGATTAACGCTTATATTAACTTTTTTAGTCATCAGAACTCCTGTTTACTTCCAAAAAGCAACATCTTGCCGCGCAGGTCTTCGATAGTCTTTCCATACTCAGCCATTACATCCTTGGCGGCATTTATATTGGGTTTATCAACGAACCCGCGGCAACCGAAACACCACATCCCGCTCGACGGGCACTTCGCATCGCAACCTGCACGTGTAATCGGGCCCAGACAAATCTCGTCGTACTCGAAGCGGCAGACATTTTCTTTCATCTTGCACTCAACGCACACGGCGTAATCGGGAATCTTCGGTTCTTTGCCCAGTGCCAGACAACGTACGATATACGAAAATTCTTGTATATTAATCGGACAGCCGGGAATGTTATAATCTACTTTAACGACTTCACTCACTCCTTTTGTCGGATATGTATTCAGATGCGGCATTTTGGCATCTTTTCCATAAACACACTCCTTTACGTCCTGCATCTCGAAATTGTTCTTAAGATTATTTACTCCCCCGGTCGTTGCACAAGAGCCGAGGGCAATGAGTACCTTTGCCTTCTCGCGGATTGATTTGAGGCGTTTTTCATCCTCGATGCGCGTGATTGAGCCTTCGATAATCGCCGCGTCATAATCATCGCTGGTATCGGTCATGGCTTCCCGCCACTCGACCGGTTCTACAAGTTCCAGCAAATCAATGATTTCCTCTTCCAAGTTGTAAACCTGCAATTGGCAACCTTCACAACAGGCGAAATCAAAAAAAGCCACTTTCAATTTGGACATTATAATGCCTCCTCGATATCTTTAATATCGGAAAATCTGAATACCGGGCCATCCTGGCATACGTATATGTTGTTAATCTGACAGTGTCCACATTTCCCGACGCCGCATTTCATATTCCTTTCAAGCGACAGGTATATCTGGTCTTCTTTCAGTTTTGCCTCAAGCAAATTAATAATTACAAATTTATACATTATAGGAGGACCGCAAATGACCACTACGGTATTATCCTTATCGATTTTGACTAATGGTAAAAGCGTAGTGATAACACCTTCAGGGCCTGACCAGCTTTCGTCACGATGATCGACCGTTTCCAAAAGTGTCACGTTCTTATCTTCGCGCCATTTTTCGAGTTCTTCGACAAACAGCCGATCAGATGGAGTTTTAGCTCCAAAAAGAATTATTACCCGTCTGTAATCGTCACGATTGTCGAGTACATACTGTATCGCCGAACGAACGGGGACAAGGCCAATACCGCCACAGACAAAGATAATGTCTTTTCCCTTCATCGCATCATTAACCGGAAACGAGTTTCCGAATGGGCCGCGAATAAAAATCTTATCGCCTGCTTTTAATCCATGTAAGGCCTGCGAAACATTTCCGACCTTACGAATGACCATCTCAAAAGATCCTTTTCGAGTCGGTGAAGAAGAAACTGAAATCGGCGCCTCACCGATGCCGGGAACCGAAACTTCCACGAACTGCCCCGGCATATGTCCGAGTTCCTTTCCAGAGTCGAGCTGACAGGAGAAGAAACTTTCATATTTTGTCATTGGTTGTACCTTGCCTACCGTTGCAGGTAATGGAAGGTAGATATCCTTATTAGAATCGCATTTGCACATCTGCGTTATTTCCCTTCTTCGACAAGCTTGTTATAAACTTCGACCGGGTTGGCAATTTTGGCCGTACAGGCTCTAATACAACGTCCGCATCCCACACAGGCCACTTCCCCGATCTTCTCCGGTACGTATTTCCCTTTGCGATAGTAGCGGTGCCGGTACCTGTCCGCTCTATTGCCTCTGAAATTGTGATTACCGGCGACGGCGGCAAATGCAGCAAGAAGGCAGCCGTCCCAGACTCTATATCGCTCGCCTTTCTGCAAGTTCCATTCGACATCTTCGCGTACATCGAAGCAGTAACATGTCGGACAGACCAGGTTGCATGAGCCGCAGGAATAGCATCGTTCAGACATTTCTTCCCATACCGGGTGTTCATAGGAACGCTCCAGCAATTTCGGCAGGACATCAGTTCGAACATCAAGTTTATGCTTCTGGAGCAGTTCGGCATTATCCGCCCATACTAATTTCCTAAGCTTAATGCTCACCTCATCAGCATCCTCGGCATCCATGATGGTCTCAGCCAATGCCTGACCTTTCTCGGTGCGAATATCGACCAGGTAGTCATCATCGATTTTCGTAATCAAAATGTCGAACCCTTCGTTAACGGAGGCTGTACCCATGCACCCGGCAAACACATCCTTCGAGGCATTCTGTACATCGCAGGCCACGATTGTAGCTTTTTCCCGACGAGTGATGTATTGAACATCGCTTTTATCCTGAGAGAAGAGCTTGTCCATTTGCGAGATTGCAACCATATCGTAAGGGTGAACACCAAATAAGACGAAGGGCTTGTTATCGAATACACTCTTGAAGCCCTCCTTCCGGTCGAATTTGAGTAAGGTTTCCCGCGGCGGCTGGAAGTACTTCTTGGGCGGCAAGATAGTAACATCATAGTCTAAACGAAGATCCCCGGCATTCGCCAAAGGCGCAAATACAAAACGGTCATCTTTAGCCTGAACGCCGTACACTCGCCGGCTTTTTATGCACGCGTCAACCCATTTGTCAATCGCGGCTTTTTCTAATTTCTTTATTGTCATCAATTTTACCTATCTATATAACCAACTATCCGTTTTTTAATGGGAGCAGACACAATACCTAAGGAACCAACAATTATCAAATACCAGCGGGTAATATCTCTGATTTGTCATTACTAATTATATCTGCGAAGCATTTCCCGGAGGATGCCGCGGCGGCTTACAATTCGACAAAGTTTACCTTTCTCTACGATTGGTACCCGGCGGAGATGTCTTTTGGAAAAAGTCTGAACCAAATCAGCTAATTTTGTAACCGGGCTAAAGGATATAATATCTGTTACCATCACTTCCTCAACGGTCGTGTCTGCTGCATTTCCATCAAATGTTAGATTCATCAGGTCAATTTCACTAATAATGCCAACCATTCTATTTTCATCATCAACAACAGGCATAGCACTGATGTGCCAACGGAGGAGAAGAGCAATTGCTTCGGTTAAAACCGTATCTTTCTTTACCGTAATGACATTCGCTCTCATAATATCAGCGGCCCCGGTTGTCTTCATATTCTTTTTTCCATTATTTCTATAATCATACCGTTCGACAGAGAAGCAATTTTGCCACAGCATTGTAAAAACTGCAAGCACTTTCACGAGATTTGAGAAAATATTTATAGATTCAGACTGCCTATCTGAGTTAATAAAGCAATCAGCAATGTTTAAGGCAGCATGAGCCGAGAGTTGCTATTTTTTGATAGATTTGGTAATCTAACAGGATAAAGCGGTGATTACTTTAATGAACTCCCGCGACAATGGAGATATATGTAATGAATTTACAATCGATTGTTCTTGCTGTTTTGTCGGGTTTTCTTGTTTTTACATATCAGCCCCCGCGTCCGCCGGTATTAAATCCCGAAACAGTACCTTTCAGCTACGATCCCAACTTATGTCTAAGCGAACCGCTGGGTTATGCCGTAATACCGGCCGGTACAACTTATAAAAATAATTTTAAGGCAACCGAACCGGAAGGCAAACCAGTAACTATCTCCATCACCACAGGGCAGAATATAGTCATTGAATCCAAACCATATGAAAATCGCTTTGACCCGAATGATCCACAGGGTAAATGCAAGATATATCGTTATCGCTGGCAATGGGAAACAACGCCAAATGACATCGGGCTGCATTACGTGAATGTACGCCTAACAGATGCCGATGGTGCTTACGATGAAAGAACGTTTCTTGTGTTAGTAACGGAGAATCAACCGCCGACGGGAATTATTGGATGCCATAGAAGATAAAAACAGCAGATGGCGAGTGGAAAGCTGTAGAAAATACGTCCTGAGATTCACATATCTCAAATTATCCTCTTCTTCCTGAAGCGTCACGAAGGGCCTCTAAAAAATCCGGAGGAATTTGATAACCCATACTTTGGGCTTTATGAACATCATCCCAGGCCTTGTCATATTCCTTTTTTTGGTAAAAGGCGGTCGCTCGATTGTAGTAAGCCTCAACCAGTTCCGGGTTTAGATCAAGGGCTTTAGTAAAATCGCCGATGGCCTGATCATATTCTTTTTTCTCATAATAGGAAGTCCCCCTATTACAGTATGCCGGGGCAAATTTCGGCTTTATCTTAATCGCCTTGTCGAAACATAAGATAGCCTTATCATATTCGCCACGAGTCATATAGTTTGAACCGCGATTAAAGCAGGAGATCCATACGTATCTAAACGCAATCCAAGCCAATACCACCAAAAAGATTACCAATATGGCTATCTTCAACTTTTTCATCGAATCATGCCACTCCTTAACAGCTACGAAAGCCAGGCCTAATAAACTGTATCAGCTTTATAATATTAATCTTCTCTGTATTATTCAATACCCAATCGGTCATCAAATAAAACAAATTCAGTTGATTTTGGACGACCGGCGCTTTATTATATCTCCATAATATATGTATAATTAGACAATATGAGAAATCCAGGGAGTCTGAAAAATATTTCCTATATTATGTAAATATGAGATAACGCGGATTGCTTTGTTCAAATTATCATCAATACAACATCTTTTGTCTGTGAGCATATACCGCCCGTTCATCCGGAATGTCGATGTGATTCATTTGGCAGCATATCAACACACCAGAGAAGGCAACAGTAGGAAGCTGAGATGGAAGTAAAATTACGGAAAACTTCAATTGAGGTTGTAGGTAACGTTCCCTGGGGCACACATTTCTGTCAGTTCTACCAGACGAAAGAGGATTTGATCGACATTTTGGTTCCTTATTTCAAAGCGGGACTTGAAGATAATGAGTTTTGCATGTGGATTACTGCAGAGCCGCTAAATTCCGCCGAAGCGCACAAAGCATTACAGAAGAAAGTAAGAAACCTGGATGACTACATTAAAAACGGCCAGATAGAAATACTTGAACATAGTCAGTGGTACACAAAGTCGGGAACTATTGAGCCAGAAGCGATAACACAGGATATTATCAACAAAACTGAGCATGCGCTAAAAAAGGGATTCGACGGCCTTCGCATTACCGGAAACAGCTTTTTGCTTGAGAGAAAGGAGCAGGAAAAATTTTCTTCTTATGAAGAATATGCAAATATTATCATAACCAGTTACAGAATATTGGCTCTTTGCAGCTATTCCCTTGATCACTGCAGCCCATCAGAAATCATTGATGTAGTGAGTAACCATAGATTTGCACTAATCAAGCAGGATAATAAGTGGAAAATCATCCAAAGCTCCGAGAATAAGAAAGCACAAGAAGCTCTGCAAAGAACTGAAGAACGATATGCCCTGGCACAGCGGGCAGCTAAAATCGGCAGCTGGGATTTGAATATCGAAACAGGCAGTCTTCACTGGTCTGAAAGCATCGAGCCGCTTTTCGGATTTGACAAGGGGGAATTCGGAGCAACCTACGAAGCATTTCTCGAATGCGTGCATCCCAACGACCGCCAGTATGTCATTAATTCGGTCAACGCCTGTTTAGAAAATAATAAAGATTATGCTATCGAGCATCGCATCATATGGCCTAACGGCACTACCCGCTGGGTAGCTGAGACAGGTGATGTTATTCGCAACCAGAACGGCAAAGCTATCCGCATGCTTGGCGTTGTCCAGGACATCACCAAGCGCAAAGACAGAGAAGCACACAGGCAATTAGCCGGAGAAATCCTGGAGTGTCTGAATCGAGAAAGTGCTGGAGCGGATTTGATCCGCGATCTTCTAAGGCTTGTTAAAAAAGCCACCGACTTAGATGCTGTAGGCATTCGCCAGCACGAAGGCAATGATTTTCCATATTTTGAAGTAAACGGTTTTCCGGATGAATTTGTGAAATCCGAGAACCACCTCTGCAAGCAAAATGAAGCTGGTGAATTAATCTTCGATTCTCAAGGCCGTCCGGTTCTGGAGTGTATGTGCGGCATTGTTTTGTCAGGCCAAGCCGACCCGACTTTACCTTTTTTCACAGACGGCGGGAGTTTCTGGACCAACAGCACCTCAGAATTATTAGCCTGTGCACCACAGGAAGCTTTTCAAGTCCCCACAAGAAACCATTGCAATAAGGCAGGTTATGAATCAGTGGCCCTGATTCCGCTGCGTTCGGGTGATGAGATTGTCGGATTGTTACAGCTTAACGATACCAAGCGGGAACGTTTTACCGAAGAAACAGTTCGCTTTTTCGAGGAAATCGGCGCCAGTATCGGTATCGGCCTTGCAAGAATCCGGATCGAGCAAGAGGTTGAGGACCAGGCAAGATTTCCCTCTGAGAATCCGTATCCTATTCTGCGCATCGAAAAGGACGGCATAGTCCTTTATGCCAACGCCGCCGGTTCTGAACTTTTAGATAAATGGGGCTGCCAAGTCGGTGAGCGGGCACCTGAACATTGGCAGGAAAATATTTCGCGGACACTTAAATCGGGCCATAATGAAAATCTCGAAGCCACCTGTCAGGACAGAATCTTTTCTCTTGCTATGGCACCTGTTCCGGATTCCGGATATGTGAATGTATATGGTTCTGATATAACAGAACGAAAACACGCCGAAGAAAGTCTCCGTAAATACCAGCAGCAATTGGAAGGTTTGGTCCAAACCCGCACGGCGGAATTGACAGAAACAAATAAAAAGCTGCTGGAAGAAATCGAAGGCCGCAAACGCCTGGAAAAAGAGATTTTGAATATCAGTGAGAGCGAGCAGAAGCGGATAGGACAGGAGCTTCACGACAGTATCGGCCAGCAATTTACCGGAATTGCGTTTTTGACGAAGGTTTTAGAACAAAAACTCACAGAAAAATTGCCTGATGAGGCGACCGATGCCGCAGAGATAAAGAAACTCGTTAACCAGGCAATGGACCAGATGCGAAGTCTTGCCAGGGGTCTTCACCCTGTAGATTTGGATGCGGGCAGTTTAACTTCAGCTTTGCAGGAGCTTGCAACAACCACAGAGAATTTATTTGGTATCGGCTGCACTTTCAAATATGATAAACCCATTCAGATAGACGATGCCGAAGTGGCAACGCATCTTTATCGTATTACTCAAGAGGCCATTACGAATGCAATTAAGCATGGCAAGACGAAGAATATTCAGATAGAATTCGGCCAAAAAAGAGATAAGTCAGTCATTAAGATCGAGAACGACGGGCTGGATTTTCCGGAAGAATTCGAAGCAAGAGGGACAGGTATGGGACTTCAAATTATGGATCACCGTGCCGATATAATCGGCGCTTCACTCGATATTCATAAAGCCCCCGAAGGCGGGACAATTGTAACCTGTTCTTTTTCAACTAAGACAAATTAACCTTAAAGCAGGAATAAATTATGGCTCCAAAAAAACAACAGGACAAAAAGGACGAGAACAAAATCAATATCCTTATAGTTGATGATCATCCCATTGTCAGGCAGGGACTGGCCGAGCTTGTCAATCATGAAAACGACCTTGTGGTTTGCGGACAAGCTGAGGACACCCATCAGGCGATGAAAGCCGTTAAGGAGCTGAAACCAGACATGGCTATTGTGGATATTTCTCTTAAAGAGACAAGCGGTATGGAGCTGATAAAGGATATTAATACGCAGTATCCCCACCTGCCTGTCCTTGCCCTTTCCATGCATGACGAGTCTTTATATGCAGAGCGTGCCATTCGAGCGGGCGCCAGGGGTTACATTATGAAGGCCGTAGCTACAGAAAAGGTGATTATCGCAATTCGTAAAATCCTGAGCGGCGAGATATATATCAGTGATAAAATGGCTGCAAAAATGATGCGTAAATTAGTCGGAAGCAGTTCCGAAATAAATACCTCACCAGTTGAACGTTTGAGCGACCGTGAGCTGGAAGTATTTCAATTGATCGGCAAGGGCTTCGGAACCCGCCAGATATCCGAGCGATTGTACCTGAGCATCAAGACAATTGAGACTTATCGTGCACACATCAAGGAAAAGCTGAATCTTGCCGATGCAGCCGAAATGCTGCAATACGCTATTCAATGGGTAAACAGCCGCAACAACGTGTAATTGCTTTTGGATGTTAAAATCTAATTCGGTTTATTTTTCTCAATTCCTGCCTCAAATACGAACTTTTCCGGATTTTTTAATCCCCCCTCTCTGCTATAGGGGATTCCCCCGATACACATTGAGTATTAAGCCTGATAGCAAAAACAGGCCCTGCTCTGATTTACAATAATGAACAGGCTGCTATCATCATGGTATGCAATTAAATGTTATCGAATAAGAATTAGAATTTGCCGTCTAAGGGGTGGCACCTAAGAGCCTATCCTTTTCTCTGGCAGAAAGAAGATAATCATGGCAGAGCAAAAAACAATTAATTTGGTAAATGGTATCGATATCGATGTCCTGCAAAATACGGTAAACGCGATACAGGAAGAACCTGAACTCGGTAAATGCAGGTTTCATGTAACCAACAAGTGGCTCGGTGCGAACCAAAATAGTACCACGGTCGCCAGTTTCTACGGAGCAAAACAGGAGATTGATCACAACCAGCCGTTTGAACTGCATGCTGATGAACCGCCGATTCTGGCTGGCCAGGATCAGGGTGCCAACCCTGTCGAGCATATGCTTCATGCCTTAGCTTCGTGTGTAACGACGAGCCTTGTGGCCCATGCCGCCGTGCGAGGCATTCACCTCGATGAGGTGGAGTCCGAGATTGAGGGAGACATCGATTTGCAGGGTTTCCTGGGATTATCCAAGGATGTGCCTAAGGGTTATACGAATATTCGTATTAAATTCAAAGTGAAATCCGACGAGGAAAATACCGAGAGGCTAAAGAGTCTGGCCGAGTATTCGCCTGTTTTTAACACCCTCATCCATGGCACAAATGTGGACATCGAAATCGAGCGTAAATAGCAAAACAATCAAATATTAAAGCTTACAAAAGTTTTAATAGGTACAAAAAACCTGCTAATAATTGAAAGGAGTTCACAAATGTTGGTTTTAGCGGCTAAAGGACAAAAGCACGGATCGGTTGTGGCCGGAGAGCATGAACGAACTACAACGCCGAAAGTGTATGGTGATAAGGTAAGACAGGGAACAACTGCTCGAGTGTCAGAAAAGCTTAATTCTTTATCAAAAGCCGGAAAGGAAAAAGTCCTCGCAGTTCGTCACCAGCTTGACGCAGGCAAATACGGTATAAATGAACGATTAAATGTGGCTGCTGATAGACTTATTGAGAATCTTATCACAAAGAGAATGGATGGAAATGAAGTCAAAAGCACAACATGTCGCCGGCAAAAATAAAACCAGGATTTTGGTCGTTGATGATCATGCTATCGTGCGTCAGGGTTTGATAAAGTTAATCGAGACGGAGTTTGACCTAATGGTCTGCTCTGAGGCCGAGAATGCACAGCAGGCCCTAAAAGCTATGGGCAGGCAACAGTTTGACCTGGCTATTGTGGATATTTCGCTGGAAGGCATGAATGGTCTCGAACTTACTGAAATGATGAAATTACTCGGTCCCAAAATGATTGTTCTTATACTTTCGATGCACGAGGGGCTGTTTTACGCCCAACGTGCTCTCAGAGCCGGGGCTTCAGGATATGTTGCGAAATACGAAGCGGCCGAAAAAATAATAACGGCAATCCGACTTGTGCTAAGCGGTAAAATTTATGTCAGCGACAGTAAAATGGTAAAAAATATGTCAGAGGCGACTTCCATCATCGATGACAGTAGAAACGCCAACAAAACAACGTGAAAAGCTTAAAGGAGTAAACTTATGATAAGAGGACCTATAAAAAAAACGGTGTTCATTTACACCCGAGAGCCGGGGAAATGTGGAATCGCCGCTATCACGGCGGAGCCAGTAGTAAACCGGAAACCGGCTTCGGAGGAAGGCTTTGACCGGACAGCCTTTATGCTGATTTCAGCTATTTTATAGAGTATGATCTTTTACGATAAGTGAATTTGATAATTTGAATAGAAGTAAACTGTACGCTTTGGCAGTAATCCCTTGATGGATTATTCGATAACCGATAAGGAGATATATTATGGCAAAGACCACGAGTAAAAAGAAGAAAAGCAAAGCCACAAAAGCAAAGAAACCTGTTATTTATACCTGTTCAAGCTGCGGGAAAGTCACAAAAACCCGCTCTCATCTTTGTTCTCCCAAAAAGGCCGAAGATGTATATATTTGCCGACATTGCGGCGCCTCGACCAGCGACCCCCGCCACGTTTGCGCGCCGATGGTGGCAGAGATGAAATATAGCTGCAAGAGCTGTGGAAGAGTCACACCTTTTAGAGGGGCAGTTTGTCAACCGAAAATAATTAAGTAGCTAAACTGGAATAAAACAGCCTGATGCAGTAAGCAATGAACAGTATAAATCCATTTTTAACTAATGGAAACGAGCTTTTATAGGGGTATTTATAATGAAAGCAGCAGTTATCCAGGAGCACGGCGAGCTGGACAAGCTCAGGGTTGAAGAAGTCCCTGAGCCTGAGTATTCCGAAAACGAAGTTGTCATTAAAGTCCATTCCGCCGGCCTGAATCATCTGGATATATGGGTAAGAAAAGGCAGGGCCAACCTTAACCTGCCAAAACCGCATATTCTGGGTTCTGACGCTGCAGGTATTGTGGCTGCCGTCGGTGCAAATGTAACAAATGTATCTATCGGCGATGAGGTGATTATCAATCCTGGCCTGAGCTGCGGCTGTTGTGAATTTTGTAATAGAGGCCAGCATAGTGAATGTATTTCATTCGGGATTGTAGGTATGAGCCGGCCTGGAACATTTGCAGAACTTCTGGCCGTGCCATCGGGCAACGTATGGCCAAAACCTTCTCACATGAGTTTTAACGAGGCCGGAGCTTTCGTACTGGCACACCTTACGGCCTGGCGAATGCTTATGACACGAGCACAGCTTAAGCCGGGCCAGACTGTTTTAATACACGGTATAGGCGGCGGTGTTGCTCTTTCGGCTCTTCAGTTGGCCAAGCTCGCAGGCGCCGAAGTGATTGTTACCTCATCATCAGATGAAAAACTGCAGCGTGCAGGTCAGATCGGAGCGGACCACACAATTAATTACAAGAGAGTTGAAGATGTAGCGCAAAATGTGAAAGACATTACATCCGGCAGAGGCGTTGATATAGCTATTGATACGGTCGGGGCCGCCACCTGGCCGATAGACTTTTCAGCGGTGCGCCGGGGAGGCAAGATAGTCTTATGCGGTGTAACTTCCGATGCACAAGCGGTTACGAATCTACAAACGCTATATTGGAACCAGTTGACGATTCTCGGCTCAACGATGGGTTCGGAAGAGGATTTGCATCAGATGCTCAAGGCAGTTACGAAAGCAAAACTAAAGCCGATCATAGACTCAGCGGCAAAGCTGGAAAACATAAAAGACGCTACAGACAGGATGGAAACAGGTGAGCAATTCGGAAAGATTGTTATAGAAGTTTGCAGATAAATTAATATAATATAAAATTAAGGAGTTTACTATGACTCTTACTGCTTCAAAAATGCTTCCATTGGGAACATCGGCACCGGAATTTAATTTGCCCGATACTACAGGCACAATGGTGTCCTTAAATGATTTCAGCGAAGCGAAAGCTTTTTTAGTTATCTTTATGTGCAACCATTGTCCATATGTTAAGCATATTTTAGACGGCCTCGTTACGCTTATTAAAGAATACCAGGCAAAAGGCTGCATAGTTGTTGGAATAAATTCAAACGATGCTGTTAATTATCCCGATGACAGCCCGGAGATGATGGGCAGGCTGGTAACAAAAGCCGGCTTTACTTTTCCCTATCTTTATGACGAGACTCAGGAGGTTGCTAAGGCTTATCATGCCGCCTGCACACCTGATTTCTTTTTGTTTGACAGCGACAAAACGCTTGTTTATCGAGGCCAGATGGACGACAGCCGGCCCGGCAACGGGATACCTGTCACCGGAGCCGACCTTACTGCGGCGGTTGATGCTGTTGTCGAAGGTAAGCAGGTTTCCGAAGAGCAGAAACCGAGCATGGGCTGCAACATAAAGTGGAAGTAGGGAAAAGAGCCGGATGCTGTAAATTAAACAAAACTATTGAATTGTACCATGAGATTATTTTCAAGGAGATAAAAACGTGTCTGTAACAATAGAAAAATTAATCGAACTGTTAAACATTGATTTGGAGCTGGAATATTCCGCGGCAATACAGTACATAAACCACGCGGCGGTAATGACCGGAGCTGCTTATGGAGATATCATCAAGGAAATTAAGATTCACGCGAACGAGGAAATTCAGCACGCCATGGTCCTGGCAGACCAGATAGATTATCTCCGAGGTTCTCCCAGTGTCAACGTCGGAAAAATTCACACTTCCAATGATAATGATGAGATGCTGCAGACGGACCTGGACGGCGAAGAGGACGCAATCAAGAGATATAAAATAAGGATAGAACAGGCGGAGCAGCTCAAAGAATTCGCTCTGGCCCAACAGCTAAGGAATATCTTAGCTATGGAGCAAGAGCATGCCATGGACCTTAGACAGGCCCTCGGCAAATAATGCCCAATACTCCATCGCAGATATTAATAAGAAAGTAAAATCGCGAAAGAATAGC
>JAVVFI010000499.1:0-3190 GCA_032250555.1 Sedimentisphaerales bacterium | reverse complement strand
TTGTAGTCAAAGTCCAGAATCGTCTGGCCAATAGCATCTTCCAATGCAATTCGCTCGCCGCCGTCATTTAATCTGCCCGAATATTCACCTGCTATATTAAAAGCTGTGCCGTATCTGGTTTCAAAGGCATGGCGGTCCTGAACGACTACTACATATTCGTTGGGTGCAAGCTCCATATTCGGGAAGATAAAATCAATACCGTTTGTGAACTTAACCAGATTCAGATTAACTGTTTCACCCCCGATGTTCTGAAGCTCAACATACTCGATGTTCGGATTATATGGATTATACATAATCTCCGTGATACGAAGGTTGTCCACCATAGGACCTACGGCGAAAGTTGCCTCATTGAGAGCACTCCACGTGCTGCCGCTGAGTGCCCGGGCTTTAACATGAGTACTATGATTCAGCGTAATTGGCCCAGTATATTCGAGCACATTAGATGAAATATCATCGTCGCCGGGTGGGCTGCTTTTACCGGCAACCAGTTCTGCGGAGATGAGAAGGTCTGTACTGGTCGTTGAGGAATTCAGACCCTGTATCGCTAAGATATTGTCACCCGGCTCAAGAGCATCGAGATATGCAAAGATGTCTATATTCTCTAAGCCGGCCGCCTCAGAGTCGTTGTGGCTGGCATCCGCGCGGGAGTTCCAGGTCGGAGTGCCGAGGAAATTGCGTCTGGCTACCTCAACGCCGTTGATGTAGGCGATAAAACCATCGTCGTACCGAATCTTAAGCATCATAAAGTCAAAATCATCCAGGTTCCCTTCGATGGTAAACGGTATCCGAATATAACAGGTCGCATTATTTCTATACATCTGGCCTTCGATATCAAGTGTAATAAGACCTTCATAGCCTGAGCCTCTTTCAAAGCCCACACCGCCCGGTATGCCGACACAAGCCAGCCAGCTTGAATCATTGAAAGGCCCGCCGCCTTTCCAGTTTTCGCTGACCGGGCGGTTCGGAACAAGCACTTGTTTAGCGGTACTCTCAATTACGAGGGCGGTATCGTCATCGATACCAGGTGACATCCCTGTCAGACGTGGATCGGAACCGTCGAGGGTGTAATAAATTGTGCCTTCCGGCGCACTCATGGTTAATCTAAAGTCCGGTTCGACCTGTGCCGTCCGATGGCTGAACGTGGGCGTCTCGATACGGGGATACCAGCCTACGCTCTTAAACTGCTCAAGAACAATATCTGTCCGAGTAGGTAAATAATTATTGATAATCCTGTCGATTTCGGGCTGCCAATGATTGTCTTTCGTAAATGGGCTCGTCCGCTTGGAATCACCCCATCGGGCGGACTCGGCAATTATAGCAAGCTTAATCTGCTCGGCACGGGCCCGGATGCGGTTCTGGGACATACTTGGTGTCAGAAGACCCTCGTTGAAGAAATGACGATACACACGGTCCGCAAATCGCATACGATAGTCGGCCTTGTTGAAAATGAGCTGCTCGTGAAGCCAATGCGGATTGAAATATCTCCACTGAGCCCCGGCTGTGGTGAACGGCGTAACCATATTCTGTTCACTATTACTCACGCCAAGAGTATGCTCATTATCATGATGGAACCATTTGAAACCGTCGGGATTTTCCCGATTGTATATGCTGAACGTATTGTTGGGTATGTTGCCGAAGCGTGAGCCCGGGCCGTCCCTGTCACCCGTATAGTATTCGATAATCATAAAATCGATAAGGTTGTCCACGTCCAGCAATCTCTCGTAGTCCGGGTTTTTTGTA
The DNA here is from genome assembly GCA_032250555.1 of Sedimentisphaerales bacterium. Taxonomy (GTDB): domain Bacteria; phylum Planctomycetota; class Phycisphaerae; order Sedimentisphaerales; family Anaerobacaceae; genus NIOZ-UU13. The sequence goes on along the minus strand of JAVVFI010000499.1, from coordinate 1,450 downwards.
CCGTCCGGATTCAATCCCTGAAGTCTGTAGTAGGCGGCATTGCTGCCTAATGTTCGCGCCCCCGTCCCGTCATATAGCCGGCGATAGGCGTCCATATTCCCATCAGTCGCCAGCATTGCGCGCCCGACACTGCGGTCCACTTTCACTACATCGTAGTCGTCCTTGTCACCGCCAAGATACGACTCGGCATACGAGGCCTCGGAACGCTCCTGTGTCTGAAATATCCCCCAATACTTGCCGTTGATATAAAGATGATAATACCGGCTGCGCGTATATGGATGCCCCATTTGCCCCTGCACGTCACGTGAAAACACCTCGCGTACCATTGTGTTCTGACTACTGTTCTGAAAGCTCCATGAATAGTTCTGACTGGTCCGAAGGTCAACACTATCAAACTCGTCAACACCTTCGTCACCGAACAGCGGGAACCTCAGCTTAGCTTGTCCATATTCGGCCCTGAAAAATAAACGGAACGCATGCTTGGGATTGCTGTTACTCCGGCTGAATCCCCCACGAATACGCAGGCCGGCATTAATCTGAAAACCTTTGCTTCCGTCGGGATTGATCAATTCAACCGACGCAGGCCGCTCCCACAATCGTCCGTCTCTCCCGGCATTAACATAAATCCCCTCAGAAGAATCGAACAGGTTATTCAGGTCTGTTACAAGTGAGATAGTAGGTATCGCCAGCAGTGCATCTTTAATCTTGTCTCGATATCGAACGTCATTGACGACATCCGGATCCATCCCATAATCAATATCCTGCCCGTTTACACTGCCGGTGGGCCATCCGGCTCCAAGCTCCCGGCTGGAGGACGATTGCTTTATCACATCGTCGAGAAAAATATAAGTGCGCGTTTTAATATCCGAAGATTTCCAGCCCGGCTTTACCGCAACTGCCCGCACACATGTCGTTCCACTTATAAGAATCGGACCCGTATAAGTTATACCCATCCGGGACCTCCCTGCACTGGCGGTGTTGAACGGCTCAGTGCCGTCAAGGGTATAGTATATTAAAGCGCCTTTGGTTTCGGTGGCAATTGTTACAGATAATGGCGTTTCATAAAATCCTTGCTCATGGCTGAATTTTACCTCATCAACAAATCCCTGATACACACTGACATTTTCTCCAGCAGGACTCGGTACACCGAAAAACTGCCAGTTGTCACTGGCATCCGGGTAGCGGCCGCTGGATATGTCCCCGGAGTGCTCATCAAAAACAACACTGTCAATTAACGTACTGCCATCCGCGTCGAACAAAGCAATCTGTTCTCCTCCCGCATCGAGTCTGAAGTTGGCATGTATTCCGGCATCCGACACATCATTGTCAGCCCATATTAAAAGGTAACCCCCTGCGCTAATGGTAGTGACAGCCGGATTACCGTCCGGAATTCGCCACTTGGTAGGATTGGAAAAGTTGTCCGTCAGATACAATCCGCCGATATCAATAG
>JAVVFI010000498.1:0-3199 GCA_032250555.1 Sedimentisphaerales bacterium | reverse complement strand
CCTGCGGCCAAAACCAATCGTAATCGTATTGACACTGGCAAGGTTCACACCCTGGTCTGCAAAGGCCTGGAGGTTTATATTCCATTGAGTCCAGGTATCTGTCTGAGCGGCATTTGGATTCTCATGAGTGATACCAGCACTGCCATTGAGGACAATATACATCGGCTCAGGCTCGTTATCTGAATTGCCCCTAAAGCACAGTGACAATACCTCAATGTCGTATCTGGTCCAATCCTTTAAGCCAGTTACTGTCAAGGTCGCCTCAGATTTACCAACAGCATTATTGTAGGCAAACGGCATTGACTTACTGCCGCCGTGAACAATAGTTTGCTCGGCGAAAGGCGGAACATCATAACCAATGACAGAACCGTTTGTTGCAGGTGTATCAAATCCGTCCAACCAGACATTAAATATTCTATTACTTTCAGGATCTTCGGGGTCAAGGTCATTGTAAGACTCAATGTCATCCACCAGAATAAAGTCTGCTACGGTAAAGTTCCATACGTTTCCTTTGCTTATGGTACCGTCATTATTATATTCATCGATACGCCAATAGTAAGGTCCGCCACCCCATTCAACACCTTCCGGGGGATTATAATTCGTTAAACCCTGCCTGCCTCGATATATGCCTGTCGTGTCGGAAGCATCGGCGTTACTCACAGCATCTTTATCAGTACCGAGATAAACGTCGTGCTGCGCAGCATTATCGCCTGCCTTCCAGCTCAGCGGCAGGGCACTTTCAATATCCACAGTCTTTCCTTTAGGCGGCTTCGCATCCCAGGCGATGAAGAGGTCGCCGCGCATGAGCAGCTTGATTTCGTCCTGCGAAAGGGCTCTTTCGTAAATGCGGACATCGTCAATGATTCCAGGGAACATTCTGTTGTGATGTCCTTCCCCGAGCCAGACTTTTCTGCCATCGCTGACAGTGTTAACATCAACTACCTGCGAATCACTTATAATTTCACGCTGACCATCCACATATAGCCTGATATTATTTATGGTAGGCGCACCGCCGCTTTCCAGAACAGATGCCACGTGATGCCACTGTCCATCAGTCAGTACCGTACTACCGACAATACGCGAACCAGCGCACTCTGTGCGCAGCGCCTCGAAGATTCCGTTGGTTGCATTGTGGTTTACACAGAAAATCCACTTCTGGCCATCCTCCGTGGAAAGACCCCAGGAGACGATATCGCCGAATCCGGTCGTGTTTATCCATGCGGTTACTGTACGGTTCTGGGTGCCGAGCACACCCTCGTATTCGGTCATCTCAACCCAACCGGAGGGGAACCGAAGGGCGCCGCCGTCTATTCCATCAATCCACTCAACCTCTCCTGTGAACTTGCCATGGTTGTTGTTGCCGGAGTAATCGACAACAGTAGTGCCATTTCCTTCATCAAGCTTCCACCATGCAACAAGGGAAGGATCATCATTTGGAGATATTAAGGGCATTGTCTTAAAGCTCCAGAGCGGCCCTGTAACCCATTCTGAGCCGTTGAAGGTATCTACACGCCAGTAATATGACGTGTCTAATTCCAGAAGGCCGGGATCAAAGGTGTTAACCATTTGAGTAGGAGCACCTGCGGCGTTAGCGACCTCGTTGGCATCTGTACCAAAATAAACGCTTTGCATAATCGCATTCATGCCCTCACCCCAACTCAAACTTGCATTGGTTGGTTCGAACTGAGCGCCATCGACGGGCTCGGGATTGTACCCTGTCTTAAAGGGAATCCAGAAACTCCAGATATCTCCTTTCCAGGGGCTGTCGGGATGGCTCTCGTTAACTTCATCTACCCGCCAGTAGTATGTTGAACCGGGAGCAAGACCTTCTGGAGCAGGAAAACCAACTAAGCCGACTGGCTGGTTGTTTATCGTGATATTACCCACGAAAGTGTTTTCGGCTCCAGTGTTTACATCTTCGAAGCTTGTGCCAAAGTACATATTATGTGATACGGCGACATCGCTGGCCATCCAGGTAAGAGTTGCCCAGTCGTCAGTGTGCATACTTGTATCAGAAGGAGCTGGGTTATAAGCCCTCGCTCGATACCCCAGCGTCATGATATCCTGGACTTCGGTTATTGTAAGCTTCTTATCGTAGATTCGAACATCGTCAATCAATCCAGTGAAAAGCCTGCCATCTTCATTGTATCGAAGACCAATTTTGACATCGTTGTTACCGGTTGGGTGAATCGGATCAGGATCAGTATTCGGCCTTGTATCATCGAGGCCATCCAGGAAAAAATTTACGCCGCTATCGTACGTCGAGTTCTCCCGTACCGTTAGAGCAACATGGTGCCACTGATCAGTAGTCAATTCAGTATCATTTTGGGCGTTGCCGCCGCCGGACTCAATGCGTATTCTGTTATTACCACTATTGAATCGGAATTCCACTCTGTTACCCGTGCCGGAATTACCCCAGCCGACAATTTCACCGTCGCCTCCAAGAGGTCCTTGCTTTCTGATCCAGGCTGTTATGCTGAAAGCCGGCGTGTTAGTACCATCTCCAACAATGCCAGGATAACCGTCTATGTTTACGTAATCGTTATTGCCGTCAAATTCCAATGCCTCGCCCAACATACCTGGAACAAACTGTGCACCACCGAAGATTGTACCATCATGACCATTACCGGATGAGTCAATTACAGTGCCGGTACCTTCATCGTCAAGCTTCCACCATGCTGCAAGGTGAGGGTCGGCAATTGATGTACCAGTCAGAGTCGTGGACAAAATGAAAATGAAAGCTATTAAATAAATAATTTTAGACATAATCAACCTCCTTAAAGAAATTATTACAATACTAATTGAAATGTTAAAATATTGTAATCACAAAGCATAAAGTATCTATTCCACTTATATGCTTTACATAGCTTAATACACAAAAACTCCTCCTATTGTTTTGAAACGACAAAGATTTCACATGCTGGATGAAAAAAAGCCACTAATAACCACCTTCCGAAATATATCAATTATATTTATACCAAATAAACAGCATTCTCGTCAAGGAAAAACTCCGGATAAAACGGAGATTTCGATCGAATTGGCGGGCATAAGGAGAAAGAAGTGTATAAGAGCACCAATCGCAAGTATTTTTTGTGGATTCAAATGAGTTCAAAATAAAAATATGAGTCCACTCTAAAAACCCGCCATTAGGCGGTTCGTCTAAAATACTGTTGAGGCTCAAGCCAGCAGTGGCTTTTGT
>JAVVFI010000497.1:0-3201 GCA_032250555.1 Sedimentisphaerales bacterium | reverse complement strand
ACAGGAACTAATCTCCAGCAGGAGGATTCATCTGGATGAGACACAGGCACGTCTTAGTGATCTGAAACAGACCATTGCTGTATTAGAATGGGAGTTGAAGCAGACAGTTAACCTTGAAAGTAATGCAAATAAGAATGTCACTGGTAGTGTTCCGGAAGCTTCTGTTGCCGAAATAGAAAAGAAACCAAAATACCATGAAGATTCAGAATGGCGGGCTCTGGATAAAAACGTCAGGACTATTCAACACAACCTTACTGCCAGCGAGCTTGATCCCAATAATCCTGAGATCATTCGGGCTACTAAAGACTTGGATTTTGCAAAAGAATTGCTTCGATTGCGAGAAACTCAACTGGATGAACAGTGGAACGACCGGCCGAAAATTGTCTCTGTAGCGCCAATCGCAATCACTTCTGACAGTGGTTCCGATTACGATGAAAAGATGAAAACTATGCAATATCAACTCAATCGGGCAAAACAAGAGGAAAAACTTTTGGTTGAAGAGTTTAGGAAGCAGCAAGCTGATTTAAACTTGCTTTTCGAAACCGCCCAATTACTCGAAAAAGAGAACAATTCACTGCAGCACAAACGTGATTTGTTCACAGCGGTTCAGCAGCGATTGGATCAGAAGAACATGGAACGCAATGTTCCTGGTTCAATCGAAGTATTGACCAGGGCCTTCACACCTTCTGAGCCGCACAAGGACCGTCGAATTTTATACACTGCAATTGTGGTGATTCTCGACAGCCTTGGCATAATATTGTCCGCCTGCATACTCCATGGACACGGATTTCTGTAAATATGTTGTTATAACATAAAGATCCTGTCTTTTATGAATAGCCATATTTTTAGAACTTTTACGAAAGGAGTTTGAAATGCCAATTCATATTTTTCGCTCAATGTTTGCCCTTATACCTTTTTTAATGATGGCTGGATACATAGCTTTGGCAATTATATTTATGTTGTTGTTTTATCGATTTGTCTGCGAGGTTGAAAAAATCGCCAGAAAAATCCAGGACTCCTCTAAAATATGACCCATGCAATAATTTGAATAATTTATTTTGAGCTACCCACTCATCTTTCAATTTTAACATCCCTGCTTATTTTTTAGCTGGAGCTTTATTCTCATCTCTCAGATTTTCCAGTTGACTTACACACAAACACAGAGTAAGATAAAGTAATAAACCAGATGAGGGCATAGGTTATGAACAAATCAAAAGCATTCACACTAATCGAAATTCTCGTTGTAATTGCCGTCATTGCCATTCTTATGGCCATTTTAATGCCGGCATTGAACTTGGCCCGGGATCAGGGACGCAAAATGGTATGTTCCAACAACCTCCACAGCATCGCCTTGGCCAACCACCTCTACGCAACAAATTTTGATGACTGGGGCGTGCCTTGCCGAGATTCCTCCAACCCGGCAGGAACCATATGGACAGGCAATCCCGATTTCCGCAAATACATTGGCTATGAGGGATCCGGGCCAGAGATATCATCCGTTCAAACCCCCAAGAAATATAAATGCCCTTCCGATCAACAGAAGGCATGGTTGCACGCCTATGATATTGAAAGTGGAAATCAAAGCGGAACACTTGTTAGCTACGGTTTCAATATCGAGGATTGGTATCCATCGGTAGGTTCCGCCTCATGGACTGCCACTATGGACCTGACCAGATTGGCTTATAAAATGTCCACTGTCAAGCAGCCCGCTCAAAAACTGCACTTCAACGAAGCGCACGATTGGTGGAGTAAGTGGAAGGGAGCTGATTACATCGCCGGTTGGGACGTCTTGGGTCAGGATGGTACGGTCAATGACTACAAGGCAGTCGGATGTGGAGGCCCTACAATGTATCGCCATAATGACTATGCCAATCTCGCCTTCTATGACGGCCATGTAGAAAGTTGGCATAAGACTAAATTATGGGTACCTGAACACGCCACGATCAAACCATACCAAACCGGAGTCTGGGTTGTTAAGAGAGAAACCTGGGAACAAAATGGTGGCGGCCTGTAATGACGCTCAATGGAAGACTCGAAGCATATTGATCCTTCAAACGGTGAAGGTCTTGACGTTCAAATCTTAAATTCAGCCAACAGCTTGCTTCATCAAGACTGAGTGTGTTATAATTACTACAGATAAGATCAGCAACATAGCTGAAGAGCATAAACAATGATATGGAAAATCCAGGTATGAAGTACTTCAATTCGGGCACTGTCTCACGCCGCAATTTATACACAGTTGCTATCGCCGTATTGGCCTTGGTTATAGGGATATTTTTTTACCGAGAACGTGCGATCTCAAGCAAGGATGTTTCATCAATTCTATCGGGATATAATGAACAGTCTTCATATGCTCCGATTATGGTTGATTACCCTTTGAATGATACTGTTTTTCCCCCAGAGATTCCTGCTCCTACTTTCCGTTGGATAAACTTGGATACCGGTAGTGATAGATGGCTGTTGAGTTTTGAGTTCAAAGACAAGCTGGGACGAATGAATTTCCAGACTAAAAGTACTGAATTGGCAATCACTGCGAAAAACTGGGAATCAATTAAGAAACGCTCTTCAGGTAAGATGGCTACAGTTCATATATTCGGCATCAATCATTCGGCCCCGACAATAATTCGCGGGCACACTAAAATTGCGTTTGAAACATCGCTGGACAAAGTTGGGGCGCCGTTGTTATATCGAGAAGTAAAGCCGCCGTTTCAAGAAGCCGCAAGGGATCTATCAAGAATCCGTTGGCGTTTTGACAGCATCTCCTCACTTTCTCCCCGTATAATACTTTCTAATCCGCCTGTCTGTGGTAGTTGCCATTCCTTTTCCCGCGATGGTAAATGTCTCGTTATGGATATGGATTATGCCGGAAACAAAGGCTCCTTTGTAACAGCCCAGGTGAAAGAGCATACTCTCATCACTGCAGATGAAGTAAATACTTGGGATGATTTTGAAAAGGAAAGTAATCAACACCCAAACGGTTTTTTGGCGAGGATATCACCGGATGGAAGGTATGTGATTTCAATGGTCAAAGATTTATTCGTTATAGCTTACAGTAGCTTTGGGGATTTCTTCTTTCCTGTCAGAGGAATATTAGCTGTCTATGATAAAGAGAATAAAACTTATTATCCTCTGCCCGGTGCCGATGATCCTGAATATGTCCACTGCAATCCCTGTTGGAGTCCGGATGGTAAAACAATTGTT
>JAVVFI010000496.1:0-3207 GCA_032250555.1 Sedimentisphaerales bacterium | reverse complement strand
GTAACTCTTGCGGCAAAAATAATTCTGACGAGGTGCAGTTGGTAAAAGTAGATTCGGGCGAAGTGCTTTGTCCGGATTGCATAAATGCATTAAAAGAATAAATCGGCTTGTTAAGGGCTTGTCGTTTTTGTCTCCGGAACCAACGAACTGAACTTCCTGTTCATTATAATCTTCAGGGAGTTTTCTATAAACTTTCCGGAGGAATCAGTCCTCGAATGTCATCTTATGGCGAATTGCAGTACAAGATTGCTATTGATTAATGAAGCTCTTTTCTTATTCTGCACACTCAGGCAATGGGAGATTGCCCGATACGGCAAAAGGTAGTTTACCCGATAGTAAAAATATGCTCTCCACTTATATACAAAAACATTCATCTTTTTTATTATGAACATACAAGGATAATATATCTTGAGAAAAACTGTTTTATTAGATGTTAATGAATTATTGGTAGAGCGTTTTTATAGCATTCTTTAATACTGAAAAGATTGATATAAGAGGATATTGAGATTATCATAAAGAACAACCAGATAATTCTGAGTACTAAACGATATGAGGAATATAGATAAAAAAACGTTATTATTGGACAGTTCTTTTCGTTACAACAAAAAACCCGCTTTTCAGTACTGAAAACTGAAGAAAAAACACAAAAAAAAGGTTTTTTTATTGTTCTTTTCCTTGATTTGTAATATAATAAGCATTCTATTATCAGTGGCAGTGGCTTTGTTGGAACAGGGAGTTCACAAAACGCAATATCGTTCTTTGATATGTTTGTGCTCGTAACACTTTAGTTCTGGAGCAGCACAAATCTTTATTTAAGAACATTATGTAATTTGATTTGTTCCACCCTTCCTGTGGGTATGGATAGTTCATAAATTATTAATGTAAGGAGATTCACTATGAGTAGCACAAAAACAATAATGTGCTTTGTTCTTGTAATTCTTTTGGGTTCAGTTTTTTGCTTCACGGCCGATGCCACTCAGCGAAAAACCGAATACGACCCAAAAATGGAGCAAATGCGGGAGGATGCTCAAAGAGCTAAACGCCTGGCTCACGAAAAAGCTAAAGCAAAGTTGGAAGAAGATATCTCGGAGATTGATTTACCCGAGGACACAACTCAGAAAATAAGTGTAAAGGAAATCAGTATCACCGGCAACACACTTTTAACAACCGATGAATTGTTGGCCGACATGCCTCTGATTTACAACGCGTCACTTGATACATTAAAGATGGCTGACAGCCGTGACCTTTACGATTTCAGAGTAATACATGAAATTATTTTAGACCCTGGCCAGACTCGACAGGTATCGACAAGGACAATCAGGGCTTTTACACAGTATCTCGTTTCTGTTTATCGAAAAAATAATTATTCGGGCATTTATGTTTATGTGCCCTCTCAGGCAATGATAGACGGCGAAAAATTCATCGACGACATTATGCCGGTCACAGTTATAGAAGCATCGGTTTCTACAGTCAGAGTCACGCAATATGATATCGAACAAAATGCAGTTGAGCAAGGGTATCTTTCAAAAGATGCTGTTCTTAAATGGTCGCCGATAAAAGAAGGCCAGGTCGGAAATCAGAAAAAGCTTGATGATTATGTGAACCTCTTAAATCTCAATCCCGACAGATACATCTCCGCCGTTGTAACACAGGGAGATGAGCCTGAAACACTAACAGTCGCGTATGACATTTATGAAACTGACCCGTGGCATTTTTTCCTTCAGGTTGACAACTCCGGCACAAGGGACCGGCAGTGGAACCCGAGGTTTGGTATCATAAATACGAACGTCCTGGGTTTTGATGACAAATTTATGGCCATTGTTCAGGCGCCGCCCGAATCGGGCATCGAAGATAATTATTCTCTGTACGGCACTTATGACTTCCCCGTTATGGGCCCGAAACTGCGTCTTAATTTATACGGTGGATACAGCGAGTATGATATTAATCCCGAAACTGGAAATATTAACTTCCTCGGTAATGGTTCGTTCGGCGGTGGTATATTAAGATATAACGCTCTTCAAATGGACGGCTGGTTCTTCGATGTCCTCGGTTCGATGAGCTACGAACGCAGTAGAATTACCCCTTCGTTGTTCCCGCAGTTTTTGGGAAGTAATATAAGAATGGCTATATGGGGTATAGGTGTTGACCTTCATCGTTCGACAGACATGACAAATTCACAAGTTACTTTTAACCGGCACGATAGTTTTGACGGTTCAGACAGTGGTGATTTTAATACCGCACGGACCGGTGCGGATAAAGATTTTACTATCTATACCACCACCGCTGCTCACAGCCATTTTCTTGATGAATATAAAGTACAGCGCCTCGGCGCCTCGGCACGCTGGATAACTTCCTCCGAAAGACTTATCCCCGCGAAAATGACAACCTTTGGCGGAATGTACTCCGTAAGAGGCTACGATGAATATGAAATCGTTGCTGACGGCGGAATCCTCAGTTCTCTTCAATATGAGTTTGACCTTATACAATACGACAAGGTCATGAATAAAGACACCGAAGAGGCCGAATCAACTGCGGATGATAAATATGAGCTCAAAAAACTTGCACCGCTCGTATTTCTCGATTTTGGAAGAACAACAATACAACACCCAGTTGCCGGCGAAGAAAGACATCAAACCCTCTTTTCAGCGGGTGTAGGTACGATCTTTGAAATTGGTGATAATTTTAGCGGAGGAGTCTATTACGGCTACCCCCTGAAAGAAACTCCTGACACAAGGAGAGGCAAAGGCCGCGTCAATGTCGGCTTCTTATTAAGATGGTAAACCTTTGACCCGCTGGCGTACTCCGGGTCCAAAAGGAATTAAATATAATCAAAGAGAAAATAAAAAATCAATAGGGTGTTTTTTAAGGGAGAAGTAATGGAAAAGGTAAGAAAAATTGTTAAAAAGTATTATTTAAGGCAGATTATGACATACTGGCTCGCGTGCTGGATGCTATTCGGTCTGCCGACGCAAATCGCTATGGCTGCACCGAGTAACGGCTCGTTTCAGGTAGGGACCGGATCAATTGATTACGGTCCTTCCACAGACGTATTAGTCAATCAGATGGAATCAGTTATTAACTGGGGAAGCTTGAACACGTCTTCAACCGAAAGCCTCACATTCTCACAACTGGCTGGTCTGAGCAATGCCGCCGTACTCAATAGAGTAGTTGGTGTGGAAGGTCCACCGTCTGGAACGTTCTTTGACG
>JAVVFI010000495.1:0-3259 GCA_032250555.1 Sedimentisphaerales bacterium | reverse complement strand
CATGGTCATCTCTATCATGCGGCTTTATGACGATACCCATATACCCTCGTTCACCAACCTCTTGTTCAACCAGCCGTACGAAAGTTCCTCCCACCGATCCATTTCTATCGCGTTGCTCCGCCAAGAGCATGCTACCGAACATTAACATTGAAAGTACACCAAGTACCAGTACTCTGCTTGTCTTTTTCATGATAGCTCTCCTTTTATTTTAGATTTGTAAAATAACCGCAATCCACACCGGCTGCGGATAATTTGAATTTAATTTAACAAGTTAAAGCCACAAAATCAACAAAATTACATAAACCTGCACGTAGCACGTAGCCGGTATTCATAAATATTACCAGGTATTGTACAGACTAAATCCACTATCAATCAAAAAGAATTACTAAATCTTAATCTTGCAATTAAATCGAAAATCAATTATTCTGCAACTGTTATGTCACAAAGACTACTTATAACCAATTGCAGATTGTACGATGTTGCTGATGAGGCACAAACTACGTCCATTCTCATTGAGAATGGCAGAATTACACAAATCGGTCAAATCAATCCTCCGGCTGGCTGTAATACGCTCGAAGCTCAGGGAAGAATAGCCGCTCCGGGTTTTATTGATGTACACATTCAGGGCGCAGGAGGAGCAGACGTACTCGATGCAACGCCGGAGGCACTGAAAGCTATATCTCAAACTTGTGCACGTTTTGGAGTAACGAGCTTTCTGGCTACAACCGTATTCAAACCGGAACAGAAAAATGAACACCTTTCTGTATCCGCCGACCATGTTGGTCGGGACCTTGGTGGCGCGAATCTGCTCGGTATCCATCTTGAAGGTCCATTTATCTCAATGCAAAAAAAAGGCATGATTCAGCCTGATTGTATATGTCCACCATCAATGCAGGTGATTGATAAAATCCAGGATATTACAAACGGTCAGCTCAAAATGATGACAATTGCGCCAGAATTACCGGACTGTGCTCAAATAATCAAATGTCTCATCGATTCCAGTGTTATTGCCTCTTTCGGACACTCCAGTGCAACCTATGAACAAACAATCGAGGGCTTTAACGCTGGTATTTCACATGTAACACATCTTTTTAATGCAATGCCATCGCTTCACCATCGTGCACCCGGCTCATTAGCTGCCATTTTTCAAACACAGCATATTACCGCACAGCTTATACCTGATGGTGTTCATATACATCCAGCTGTTGTTAAATTAGCATATGTTCTACTGGGCCCGGATCGCATCATACCTATCACAGACGGTATGCAGGCCCTCGGCCTTGGTGACGGCAAATTCATTTATAATAGCATCGAATACGAATCTAAAAACGGTACTGCAAGGTACGAAGACGGCACTCTTATTGGAACGGCTCTCGGCATAAGCCAGCTTCTTGAAAGGCTTACGAGTTTTACAGGCTGCCCTTTTGAAACCGCAATCAAAACCGTTACACAAAAAACAGCAGAACTATTAGGCATCGAAGATAAAAAAGGCTCAATCGCACCCGGAAAAGATGCCGATCTGGTTCTGCTTGATCGCAACTACAAAGTTCAAACAACGATCGTTGCAGGCAAAGTAGTTTTCTCGGAATGAACTAATCTCGATTGGATAAATCAAGCAATCTTAATGAATAAAAACGGGAGAGCAATTATATGCTCTCCCTTTGTTCATGTGGCTCTTTCCTTTTCCATTTTTAGCCCTTGCTTACTTTGTCAGCCATCTCCATCTGACATGTGACCAAAATCCTCAAGATAGACAAAGCAAGTAATAAACCAATATAGCCGATTTGGCCATTTCCAGAGCCACCAATTTACTACTCTTATTATTATAAATCGGCAGAATATGTTTTTAATCTTTAATATTTAAACATCCGACATTCTCATTCTATAAGCTGGTATATCGGCGGAAAAACAGTTTGAACCAAACCGTTATAAACAGTAAGATTAAACCTATTAACAATAAATAATTATGTTAAAGCCTAAGGAGTTGTAATAATGGAAAGCAACAAACAAGTACTACACTGGAATCTGAATTTAAGCAGTCTGACAATCGGTTTTTTGCTGGCCCTTTGCCTGCTGTTGGCCGTTGGCGCATCTAAGAGTTATGACAATAACTCTCAACGATATCAATGTTGTGCTGCCGGGAATGAAACATTGGCCGTATTCGTTATTGACACTGAAACCGGAAATACATGGAGACTTAGCCGAAATGACATGTACGACTTTGGAACTCCATCGGCACCCAAGTCTATCCGGCGAAGTATCAGACCGATGGTAGATTAGTTCATCGGTTTACATTTTTTCTGGTCGTTTGTAAAATCAGGATATTAATATGATTATTAAAACACTTGGCATATCAACAAGCCCGAGGAATCACGGCAACAGTGACCTTCTCTTACGTGAAGCTCTTTCAGGTGCAGAATCTGCAGGTGCTAAAACCGAATATATTCATTTGTCCGATTATGATGTCGCACCATGTATAGAATGTAATGCCTGTTATTCAAGAGGAGATTGCAAGATTCAGGATGACTTCCAGCAACTTTTAAAAAAGATACTTGATGCCGACAGGCTTATATTCGCCACTCCTGTTTTTTTTATGAATGTCTGCGCTCAGGCCAAGATGCTTATTGATCGCAGCCAGTGTCTCTGGGCAATGAAATATGTGTTAAATAAATCGCTTTTCAGTTCCGAACGCGACCGCCGTGCAATGGTAATCGCCGTGGGCGGCTCAAAGAGCAAAAAACAATTCGAAAGTATCCAATTAACAATGAAATCCTACTTTGATGTGCTTGATATCAATTATTCTACCAATTTATTTACGAGCAAGGTTGATGATTTCGGTGAGATACATAAACATCCTACAGCGCTTAAGGAAGCGTTCCGCCTCGGTAAAGACCTTATAACCGCTGAGTCCCCGCCACCTCCGAAGCCAATTAACATTGAATTATTCTAAGCCTATACCAATTCAAAGCTTAACACTATTGGCTGTTATTCTTTGTCATCTGGTTTTGTTGTTTTGATAACAAAGAAGTACACAATTGCTCCCAAAAAATAACAGCTAAGCGACAAAGCTATAGCAGTAGCCCAGATCAATTTGTCGTACTCACCCTCTTTAGTCAGCGGATGATAAAACTTAGACGTCGGTCTCTTTAAACAATCGATGAGCATTATCAGAGAAAATACTATAATGCTTCAGTCGGAATTGGACATTTCCTGAAAATGATTTAGTATGTAAATCAAAGAAAGGAAATGGACATGGCAA
>JAVVFI010000494.1:0-3298 GCA_032250555.1 Sedimentisphaerales bacterium | reverse complement strand
TTTATCCAGTATCCCGCGATGCTCGTATGGTGAAAGCCTCGGCTTTGCGATGGAGGTCATGCTTTGGTTGTAGATAAAGGTTTTTTTGACCGCCTCATACAGGGGAAAATCGAATAGGGTATCAAAATCATGTTCTTTTTGATACCTTGAAATAGAATCAATATCCCACTCCAGCACCTCCCCTATCAGCGTTATGTCTCGGTGCTTACCTTTGACATATGACTTAAAATGATACCAGAAAGTGTCTTCAACATGCTTTGCAGTATCCATTCGAATCGCATCAATTCTGGTCTGCTCAATCCACTCGGTGATATTGTTGATGAAATAATCAACTACGTCCGGCTTGCTGTGATTTAAATCGGGCAGGCCGCATAACTGACTTTTAATCAAATCATCATCATTACCTTCATTGAACCAGTCGTCTTTTATTTCTTTTTCGGGATACTGATTATAAGTTTCATTATGATAGCCGGTATGGTTAACCACCATATCGAGAATGAGCTTTATGCCGTTTTCGTGCAATTTATCAGAGAGACGTTTCAGGTATTCCTTGCTGCCCTGTGCCAAAGCAGGGTCATTAGAGTATAAACGCGGATCGACTTTATTAAAATCCAGTGCCCAATATCCATGATATCCATCGCTATCACCGACGCGGCCGACGCTGAGATAGACAGGGGTAATCCATAACGCCGTGATGCCGAGATTTTTCAGGTATGGTATTTTCTCAATTATACCTGCAAAATCACCACCGTGATATCTTTTCGGTTGGCTCGTATCCACCAAATCATTGTTACTGCCGTCTGCTTCATAGAACCTGTCGGTGATTATGAAATAAATCACATCATCCTGCGTTATCATCTGACCTGACCTTCCTGTAAAAAAATTATTAAGAGAACTTTAATGTAGAAATGTCATTTTTACGCACCTTACTTTGCACACTTTAATTCTCTCCCAAAGGCTTTTAAACAAGATTTACTTTACTATTTACCATCGACCATTTACTATTATTCGCTGTAAATTATTTCTTAAATACCGGTTAAACAGTGGACCAAGCAAATATTAAAAAACTGATTTCGGGCGAAAAGACAGGATTTGCGGCAACAGTGCTGCGTTTTCTTTTGGGGGCAGCCTCAATCGGTTACTCGATTGCTATTGGCCTGCGTAATTTGTTATATTCGGCGGGATTGTTTAAAACACATAGTGCAGATGCGGTTGTAATAAGCATCGGCAATATAACAACAGGTGGAACGGGTAAGACCCCGCTTGTGATTTGGCTATGTAAGAAGCTAATCTCAGATTATCAATGCGCAATTCTCATGCGAGGCTATAAAACAAGTGTACAAGAGACTGAACACTTGACAGATGAGCCTGCAATTTTTTCCGAGAGCTGCCCTGAAGTCAAAGTGATCGTTAATCCGGACCGTGTTGCAGGCGCGGAAGAAGCTGCCATTAAATTCGGCTCGAAAGTGCTGGTTATGGACGATGGATTTCAACATCGGCGATTAGCGAGAGATTTGGATATTGTCGCTATTGATGCCACGCTGCCATTTGGCTATGGCAGGATGCTTCCGGCAGGCCTGCTGCGAGAGCCTGTTTCATCGCTGAAGCGGGCTGGTGCTGTTGTTATTACCCGCTGCGACCAGATCGCTGAAAATGAATTAAGCGGACTTGAAGAAAAACTACGGCTAATCAACCCGGACATGGTAATTTCGAGGTCGATACATGCCCCCGCTTATGCCAAAACAATAAACAATAAAGAAATCCGTCTCGAAGAATTAAAGGGTAAAAAAATATTTGCTTTTAGCGGGATAGGAAATCCGGGATCCTTTTTGAATACAATTAAAACGACTGGAGCTAAACTTGTGGGTTCGAAAACCTTCAACGACCATCATCACTATACAGAGGCTTGTATAGCAGATATTTTCGAACAGGCCGCAAGGCTCAAGGCGGATTTGATACTGACTACACAGAAAGACCAGAACAAAATCACCTGTCCGGCATCTTCAAAGACTGAGATTCCACTTGTATTCATAGGCATAGAGATACGGTTTCTTTCAGGGGAGGAGAAATTATGGGGCTTGATTGAGAAGACGTTAGCAGGTAAAATGCCGAAAATGTAATTAGAGCACCTAAGAAGGAATGATTTGTCATTGTTGAAAAACAAGAATGCCACGCCCCGCTGCTTTGTTGTGAACAAGAAGGTGAGGTTTGGAATGATATTGTTTAAGACATTTAACCGAGGATTTATTTGTTATGTATGAGAATCTACTGAAAACGGTAACCAATCTCGGCTCGCCGAAAGTTTTAGTTGTGGGTGATTTTATGCTCGATGTTTATATCTTTGGTGATGCGATAAGAATCAGCCAGGAGGCGCCCGTTCCGGTACTGAAAGTTACCAAGAGTGAATATCGCTGCGGCGGAGCAGGCTCGGTTGCTGCCGATATCGCGGCTTTGGGCGGGAAGCCTGACTGTCTGGGTTTTATCGGAAAGGACCAGAACAGTGAAATCCTTAAAAAGAAGCTGACGGAAATCGGGGCCGATATCAGCGGTTTGATTACATCAGTCAATCATCCCACTATCAGCAAACAAAGACTCATAGGCCTGGCCCAGCATCTTCATCAGCAGCAGCTAATCAGAATGGATTATGAACCGCAGAAACCACTGACTGATGAACAATATGAAAAAATTCTACAGATCTATCATGATAAATTAACATCGGCTGATATTGTTTGTTTACAGGATTATGACAAGGGTCTTCTGAGTCATTCGGTCTGCCAGCAAATGATTCAATCCGCCAGGAAAGCAGACAAAAAGGTACTGGTTGATCCTTCACTGGCAAGCGATTATTCCAAATACCAGGGTGCTACCGTTATTACGCCAAACCGTACGGAGAGTTCCTCGGCGGTTGGTTTCGATATCACAGATGCCCAAAGCGCAGACAAGGCGGCGGAAGAGCTTGCACGAAAGTATAAGATTGATGCCGTGGTAATAACGCTTGATAAGGAAGGCGCATATCTCAGAGCGAAAGATATCAATCAAATGATACCGACCAGGAGCCGGAGCGTTTATGATGTTACCGGAGCAGGTGATATGGTTTTGGCGACGCTTTCTATAACATTAGCAGCAGGTTTCGATTATAAAACCGCCGTACAGTTATCCAACGTAACGGGCGGAATTGAAGTGGAAAAATTCGGAACCGTAACGGTAAGCATCGAGGAAGTCGCCGATGAAATTGTCCGTCAGGGCAAAAGCGGCAAAGTACGGTCGATTGACCTCTTGCTCGATGAACTCACATGGC
>JAVVFI010000493.1:0-3300 GCA_032250555.1 Sedimentisphaerales bacterium | reverse complement strand
GGATTATACATAATCTCCGTAATACGCAGATTTTCCACCACCAAACCTACAGTAAATGTCGCCTCGTTAAGAGCACTCCATAAGCCGCCGCTCAGTACGCGGGATTTAACATGAACACTTTTATCCAGCACAATCGGCCCCGTATATTCGAGCACACTGGATGAAGTTCCACCACCACCGGATGAGCTGCTTTTACCGACAACCAGTTCAGGCAGGATAAGAAAGTCAGAGCTGGTTGTGGATGTATTCAGACCATGGATAGCTAAGATATTGACACCTGTCTTCAAGGAATTGAGGTAAGCAGAGACGTCAATATCCTCGAAGTCAACAGCTAAAGAGTCAGAACGACTGCCGTTAGCGCTGGAATTCCACCTCGGTGTACCGGTGAAATTACGCATGGCAACCTCGACACCGTTGATATAGGCGACAAAGCCGTCATCATAGCGCATTCTCAGCGTCATAAAGTTAAAATCATCCGAATTATCATTAAAGGTAAATGGAATGCGGATATAACAGGTAGCATTTTTACTATACATCTGGTTTTCGATGTCAAGTTTGATAAGATCCTGATAACCTGAGCTTCTTTCATAACCGACACCACCGGGATTTCCTGTGCTGAATCTCCAGGCCGAGTCGCTGAAAACACCGCCGCCTCTCCAATTGCTGCCGATATTACTGGTGGGAACCAATGCACGTTTAGCCGCATTTTCAGCAACAAGGATTGTACTGGTACTATTATCCGGTGATATTTGCGGCAAGCGAGGATCGCTGCCGTCAATGGTATAATAGATTTTACCGGTTGAAGCACTCATAGACAATCTTGCGTTTGGCAAAATCAAGCCACCATGCTTATACGATCCATTGATATGAAATACTGGCGCAGCAACATTGGGATATAGTCCAGCGTTTTTTAGCCAACCCAGTACGGTTGCCGAACGACCCGGAAAAAAACTGCTCAGTATATTATTGTTCTGGAAATTCATCCAGTCCTCACGTGTGTATGGTGTAGATTTCCGATTATCTCCCCACCTCGCCGACTCACCTACAATAGCCCGGCCAATCTCGGTCATCCGCCTCCTGTACATATCTGCAGTATTCGGGTAAGACAGCACACCATCATTAAAGAAGTAACGGTGTATATGGTCCGCAAAGCGCACACGATATTCAGCATTACCCTTAAGCTTGTTATGAATATCGTTCGGACTTTTGCCAACATCATTACTTCCTTCAACTGTGTGCTCGGCATCCCATGAGTGAAATCGCCACCGGCCGTCCGGATGATTGCGATGCGTAGCATACCAGTTCTTATGAGGCCAATCGTGATTTCCACAGAACCAGTTGGCCAGCAAATAAGTGATAAAGTCATCGATGTCTAATTTCTGAGACAGTGCCTCATACTTTACCATATTGGACGGATCAGATTGCACGGCATTTGCAGCACTAACCATAGAATTATAATTCGCGGTAGCATTGCCGCCGATTCCGCTATTGACAACACCCCCTGAATTATGCTTGATCGCGTCATACTCTTCCTTGTCACCGCCAAATGTTTCTGCCGCCCATGAATCATCAGGCCTTTCATGGATGTAATACATCCCCCAGTACAACTTATTAATATAGAGGTGCGCATAAGATCCATTAGGTGAATGCCCTCCCATAACATTGTGGAGGTCGGCGACATATTGATCCTGTATATATTTAACAGTGTTCCGCTGGTCGCTGCCGGGATGCAGCCACGAGTGATTCAGCACGGCATCAAATACGATAGTATCAAAACGATCTGTGGGTGAATCCGAAAAGAACTGGTATTTAACCTGTGGCGGCCCGCCTGTCGGAGTTCCATCGTCCAAATGGGTTTTGAATCTCGGCCGCATAGAAAGCTTGTCTGTCTTCCACCTGTTAAGGCTTGTGCCCCCCCCACTGACACCGCCCTGCATCGCTATTGCACAATTACTCTGGAATTTATCCCCGCTATTCGGATCAATATACTCAAATGAAGCTACTCGCTCAGTACCATCCTGGGACTCATTGATATAAATACCTTTACTGCCGAACCAGTCATCCACATCCATCACCAGCAAGAACGTCGGCACGGACAAGAGGTCGTCCTTTATCGTATTTCGATAGCGCGAATCATTGACAACCTGCGGATCCATCTCATAATCGCCGGAACCGGCATGTCCCCAGTTAGTTGAGAAACCGGCCGGACGGACTGGCTGACGAATAACATCATCAAGGAAGATATATGTCTGAGTATCAATATTTGTAGGTTTAAAACCGTGTTTAACAGCTATCGCCCGTAAACATGTAGTCGTAGTGATGGGAACTGGGCCGCTATAAAGGATAGCACTTGGGAATCGGCTATCATTTATAGTATTATATGGCTCGCTGCCGTCGAGGGTATAATATATTACAGCACCTTTGGTTTCCGTGGCAATTGTAACAGAGAAAGGTGCATTATAAAAACCGCGTTCGTGACTGAATTTAGTATCAGTAACTTCTCCAAAATACGAAGCAAAATTTTCCCCTCTCGGGCTTGGAGAATCCAAAACCTGTAAATTGTCACTTCCATCCGGATAACGGCCATACGAAATACCAGGATCCTGCCGACCAAAAATAACACTATCAATCAATGTACTGCCGTCCGAATTGAACAGAGCAATCTGCTCCCCCCCCGCGTCAAGCTTAAAGTTGGCATGTAATCCCGAATCGGCAATATCATTATCTATCCATATTAAAAGATACCCCCCGCCGCCGATGGTAGTCGCAGAAGGATTGGTACTCGGAATTCGCCACTTGCCCGGTATATACAGGTTATCTGTAAGATAGAAACCACCTATATTAATAGCACTTGAGCCATAATTGTGGATTTCGATCCAGTCATCATATTGGCCCTGTGGATCACGGGCAGAGTTGTTATTAGAGGCCATAATTTCATTGATGACTAATGGAAATGGGTGTTGTTCTGCTCCGGTCAAAGCAGGCAATAATATAGTCAAAAACAAGATGTACAATAAGATTCTAATAAATCGGAGCATTTAGCTCATCCCTTCTCCCTTCCTCACATCCTTTTCTTAGCCACTTACTGAAAGCCAATCATATTGGCTATATATATCTTAACATATAAAGCCCCCCCGAGTCAATCTCTTTTGATCCAAGCCCATGGTCCTATAATCATTAAGGGTATCTCTAAAAATTACTTTTGTCACGAGAACAGCTTCGTTTGCTCAAACCTCACTCGCTATTTCCAGGCTTTAGTATAGCTGAAACTAATCCGATGATTGCTACCGATAATCTGCT
>JAVVFI010000492.1:0-3308 GCA_032250555.1 Sedimentisphaerales bacterium | reverse complement strand
ATTTAGTCATGAAAAAACAAACCCAATTCAAAGCCAATAAAGCCAAAAACAAACCCAATTCAACCCCATTCAAACCCAATTCAAAGCCAAATCAAAGCCAATTGTCTCAAAGTCAGACATGCCCAATCCAGGAGCATATAATGTGGTCCCATAACAAATCTGGCCCATTTGAAAATTTATCAGGACAATATTTGCACCTGACGGATTCACTTCTTATACTTTTAGTAAGAGAAAATGCGTCACAATTGTTTCTTTGGGGGAGGTTGTTCTTTCGTACAAAAAGGCATTTAGCTCATCAAATTTTGGGGGGAGGTAATGCTATGAAAAAGAGAAAAACAAATCAACTGAAATTGTGGGCAATGGGTGTTATGGTAATTGTACTATCCGCCGCATCGCTTCTGCAAGCTGATGAAACCGTCCCAGTCGGCCAGACGAAGGATATCAACTATGCTGTGAGCGGATTACTGTTTGTTAGTGGAACAGCAAACCTTCGGTCTGGGGCATTTGCATCTTCTGTCTATGTGCAGTATGAAGGAAGGCTAAATATCTATTCAGGGACTGTGGATCTGCTTATTAGCGTTAGCCGAGAAACCCTTGGAACGACGATTTACGGTACTGATTTCGCTGTTGATAGCGGTACGATCGATTCCGACGGAAACTGGACTCCCGATTTAATGGGGACTTTGACCGGAAAATACGAAGATGGAACTGATATCGACCTCTGGATCCTCAGCGATACTTCCATCAAACTGGTGGACATTGAAAACGAGGAGAATGATGGGCTTATCATTGATATCAAGCCCGGCAGCGATGAAAACGTTATAAATCTCAAGTCCAGGGGTGTCGTACCGGTGGCCGTGATGACAACTGAGGACTTCCAGGCCGGAAACATTAATCCTGACTCCGTGGAATTCGCAGGAGCTTCGCCGGTACGCAGTTCTCTGTGCGATGTAGATAATGATGGCGATATGGATATGCTGTTTCACTTCAGAACACAGATGCTGAACCTCGATGAAACCAGCACAGAAGCTACATTGACGGCTATGTTGAAGAGTTTAAGTATGCTGAAGAGCGCAGCTGCTGAAAACACCGGAGAAGTATTGAAAGGCAAAGACAAAGTGAAGATTATGTCATCCAATAAATACAGCTCTGCGGGCAAACATGCTCCCAAACCTAAGCGATATGTCTCGATGCATAGGCGATCAAAACCAAAACACAAAGACCGATAACTAAACTACATACAATGGGCTGCGAGTTCCTCACTCGCAGCCCATTTTCTTTAAAAATACGCTTCTTCTTTCCTCGATAACAGACAGACTCCGACAAATAATAACACCATACCTGCAATCTGCATTACCGTAACACCCTCTCTTAAAATCAAAAAACCCAGCAACGCCGCGAAAAAAGGCGTCGAAAGTTCCATAGCGGAAACCTGAGCGGCCTTAAGCCGCTTCATACTTTCATAATATAAGATCGTCCCGACCCCGACTATAATTCCGACCAGGATTTGATGGATATTGGAAACCGCCAGCGAAGACTTAAACGACAAATAAATAACAAATACCACCGAAGCAATTAAATACCTGTAAAAGGTAACAACCCCGGCGTTAAGCCCTCTCAGATATTTCCTCGTCACTATAGCTGTCGTTGCCCAGGCCGCCGTTGCCATCAGCACGTAAATATCCCCGACCGTGCCTAACTTTACCATTGATAAATTCTCTACCGTCTTCGTCGTTACAAAAATCCCCGCGACTATCATAATAATTATGCCTGCGTAATCATATTTCGTCAGCTTGTCTTCCTTTAGGAAAAAGAATCCTATCAAAACAATAAAGATGGGCTGCATATGACCTATCATGACAGCGTTAAGAACAGAAATTTTCGTTAAGGCAAAAAAGTACAGCAAATCTCCCGTCAATGTCCCGGCTATTGCTATATAAAGAATCGTTGAAAACTGATTTTTGCTTACCTTAAGCTTCCTCGCCCCGGTAATAAGAACATACAAAAAAGCAGTCAAAACAACAACTATCGCCCTGATTGCCGACGTCCGAAGAAAATCAGAGTTCTCATAAGCTAATTTAGCTAAAATAGGCTCCAGCGACCACATTACGCTGGCTCCCACTATTGCCAATATTCCTGTTTTCTTCGAGTTCATAATTGCCTGAATAATTTGAAATATTAGCCAAAAAAATCAAATGTTACAACCGGAATAATCCGATATAAAAACGCGGGTTTTTTGATAGCATATTTATACACGCAGGATAAGAGGGTAAATTTAACAGATTTTTTATCACTACCGCTCAATTCCTATATGTATGGAATGTTTTCGGAAAGCACTTGTAATAAATCGTATTGTATATTGGATTTTAAATAGAGGATGAGACTATGCATATTGACTCATATAAATTTGGAAAAATCATTATAGACGGCGTAGAATACAGCAGTGACTGCATAGTCTTCGGCAATTCTGTCAAATCAAACTGGCGCAGAAAGAAAGGGCATCTGCTGTCCGATAAAGATTTGCAGCCTGTCATTAATGATAAGCCGACCGTGTTAATAGTCGGCTCTGGCAAATCAGGAAAGATGAAAATACCGAATGAGACCCGACATTTTCTGTTGGAAGAAGAAATCCTGCTGGAAATAGATGATACTAACAAGGCCGTCGAGCGGTTTAATGAACTCTCACAAACCGGCGTCAAAATCGCCGCCGCATTGCATTTGACCTGCTAAAAATCAATACAATTTTCGATTGACATTCATAAGCCTGTTCTGCTATATTATTTAATGATAGAGATTGCGTGCTCATCCCTGTCACGTCAATTGGTTAGGCTTTTGTAAGAAACTTCAATATCAGGCGTTTAACCCGTCGGCCCGGGATGACCCAGAGGAGATCATCACATGACTTCGGCAAGAACTTCAAGAGTTTGGGGGGAAATCCTTTTAACAATCACAATCTTCTCTCTTAGCTTACCCGCCAACGCCAAGTACAGCGGCGGGAGGGGTGTGACCGACGACCCGTACCAGATCGCCACGGCCGCCGATCTGATCGCCCTCGGCGAGGCGCCCGAAGATTACGACAAGCACTTCATCCTGACCGCCGACATCGACCTGGATCCCAACCTGCCCGGGTGAAAGGTCTTCGACAGGGCTGTCATTGCGCCGGATGTGAATGACGCAACCACGTGGTTTGAGGGGACTGCCTTTACAGGTGTGTTCGAGGGCAATAGACATACGATCTCGAACCTGACAATTACCGGTGCAGGCTACCTGGGATTGTTCGGCCAACTGGGGTCTTGGCCGCAACAGGG
>JAVVFI010000491.1:0-3310 GCA_032250555.1 Sedimentisphaerales bacterium | reverse complement strand
CGATATTTGCAAAATGAGTTTTCCTGCTAAGCTTGTTTCTATGATGCGATTATGTTTGTTGTTGAGGGCACATTATCTTCTAAGTATAGGCGACGACTATCCGCATCGCAAATGATACAAGAACCTTTGGGGATTTCGTAATCGTTCCATTAGAAGAGCAGCGGTCTTTTGTTCGGATTTTTCTTTTCAGTTTGACTACAGGCTAAATTTGCTCGACTATCAAATCGTAGTCTTTTGTGTCGATAACTTTCGTATTGATAAATTCACCCGGTTGGGCCTGGCATTTCTTTATTATGCAGACACTGTCGATGTCTGGTGCCTGGCCGTAAAAGCGTCCCCTGCCTTCATTTTCACTGTCAACGGCATCAACCAGACAGGTAAGCTGGCTGCCGATTCTGTTTTTGTTTTTTGTAAATGCGATTTCCTGCTGGGTGAGCATCAGCTCATGGAGGCGTTGCTGTTTTATTTTCTCGGGGACCTGGTTTGGCATTTGTGCTGCGGTGGTCCCGGATTCGGGATAGAAACTAAAACAACCCAGTGCATCGAATTTTGCCCATTTGATAAAGTCCAGAAGCTCGGTGAACTGCTGGTCTGTCTCGCCGGGGAAGCCGATAATAACAGTTGTTCGCAGTATAATATCAGGCATTGCACTTCGGAGCTTTTCAATCAGCCTTTTTAGCTGGTCTTTGGAATCAGGGCGACGCATGGCTTTTAGGATTATGTTATTTATATGCTGGATTGGAATGTCCAGATAGCGAACGATTTTTTTACTTTTTGCGATAGTATTGATTAGTTTGTCGTCGATTTCTGTCGGGTATAGATACATTAACCGAATCCATGACAGGCCGGCGATGTTTTCGAGTTCGCTGATGAGCCCAGCCAGAGAGTTTTTGATTTTCAAATCCCGGCCGTATGATGTGCTGTCCTGTGCGATTATATTAAGCTCGACTGCGCCTGCCGATACTAATTCATCGGCTTCGGACAGAACGAGTTCGAGTGGTTTGCTTTGGAATCGCCCTCTGATAGCCGGTATTGTACAAAAAGAGCAGCGGTGATTACAGCCCTCGCTGATTCTTAGGTATGCCCAATGCCCCGGAGTAATAAGCAGCCTGGTTCTGTCATCGGGAATTGTCTGCTCCGGTTGATTCAGATAAGCGGCCGGATGCCGGTGAGAAAGTGTCTTCCTGATTATCCCGGCAATATTATCTCGCTGGCCAAGACCGACAACGGCATCGATACCGTCAGCCTGATTAAAAAGTTGCTCGCCTTCCCTTTGCGGAAGGCACCCTGTGACAATAATTTTTTTTACTGTGCCGCTGAGTTTGTGTTTTATGGTGTTTCTTATCGCTTCGAGCGATTCGGCTTTGGCAGGGGCGATAAAACCGCAGGTATTTATGACAACGACATCGGCGGTATCAGGTGCGGCTGTTATTAAAAAACCGGCCTCGGCGATTTCTGCCAACATCCTTTCGCTATCCACCGAGTTTTTCGGGCAACCTAACGATATAAAGCCAACAGTGACTTTTTGTTTTTTTTTCTTCATAACCTACAATAAATAGCATAAAATAATGGTTTAGTCTAATATTTTTAATTTGGGTAAAGATGGAGGAGAAATTATTTTTTACTCATTCTTTCAGAATATACTTGACGATAAAAGGTATATGCAATAGAATGTTTTGAGGTTCCGTCAAATCCTGGGTTGGTACCGCAGGAGTGTGGAAAGTATCGTTTAGTGGGCTCGGGATTATGAAGACGGGTGCAAAAATTATGACCAGCAACTGCCAAAATGTCAGCCGCAGTCGAAGGTTCTTTACGTATATGACTGTAGGGCTTATGATTTGGGTAGGGGGGTATTGCAGCCTTTTTGCCCAGACAAATACCGAACACAACGCCGAGAAAGCTATCAGCGATTTACAAATCGATACTTCTATTAATGATCCGAATATTCCGATTCCTGAAATCTACAAAACTCCACCCAAAATCGTTACGCAAATGGTCGGGGGAAAAGAGGAATTCAAACTGTTCTACTTTTGTAAGCAACATACCTCCGATGAGCTTAAAAAAATTGTTCACGAGCAGTATGCAACACAGCTTTTCAACGAAAAAGGTAAATCAACTCAAGTCACGGATTACACTGTCAGCAGCAATCCGGCCACTAACCAGTTGATAGTAAGATGCCCGCTTCGTGAAGACATCGATGCAGTACTTGAGCTTCTGGAATCGGTTGATGTTCCTCCGATTCAGGTCAAGATCGACTGCCTGATATCAGAGATTTATGCAGATTTTACATTTGACCGGGAAACTACTATTGAAATACAAAACTTGTTCGGTGAGGATGTTGCGATGAGACCTGGTGGACTGCCCTTCGGGTCCAACGTTCAGGAATTAATAGACGAAGGAGGTGAGATTCCTCCTGCATTTCCGGGAGCTTCGTTGAGGGAACTTATTCGCGCCAGAATGGGTCTTAATATTGGATATTTGAGCACAGCCCACCAATTCACTGCCCTGGTGGATCTGCTTGAATCAAGGGGTTTTATGAAAATCCTGATGAACCCTGTCCTCGAGACCATCAACGGCAAAACAGCGGTAATTCAATCAACTGAACATGTGCCGCTGCAAACGGTAACTAAGTTCATACCAACTGGAGGCGATTACATTCCCCAAACTCAAGTAGAATATGAGGATGTCGTTGATTCGCTTGAAATCACTCCCCACGTTTTTTCCGATGGTACCATCGCTCTTGAAACCGATATCCTGCTTGGCGCAAGAAATACTCCTGATGGTGTAAAGCAGGTACCAATCATTACCAAAAGGGAAATCACGAGCAAAGAAACTCGCATTCGTCCGGGCGAAAGTCTCATAGTCGGCGGAATTAGAAAGACCTTGGAGTTTGGTGTTGTCCGTGGTGTTCCGATTCTAAAAGATATACCAATACTGGGCTTTTTATTCTCCGGTGAAGATACTGAGCAGCGAGCGGTCGAGACTGTGTTCATACTGACTCCGACTTATTCGACCGGCGGCAGACCCAAACAGGAGATAATGGGAGAAATCAGAAAAAGGCATGCCCCAGCTTCTCCAACCGCTTTGCAGGAAGCTGTTACAGATTTCTTTGGAGAAAATTCTTCAGAAGTGCAGAAGCAGCGTGACGTTGAAGCTGAACATTCTCGTCTCGAGGCTGAGGCGGAAAATGTGGAACTCAGAAGCAACGCTCGTGAGTCAGAAGCTCGGGCCGAGCGTCTTACTACCGAAGTCCAAAAGGCAACATCCGATGCAGCAAAAACCAAGGCCGATGCAGAGGAGCTAATGGCTG
>JAVVFI010000490.1:0-3315 GCA_032250555.1 Sedimentisphaerales bacterium | reverse complement strand
GGATGGTACGAACATGAGCGGAAAGCCAAGCAGTGTGCGGCGCTTTGGACACAATCCGAGTTATATCTACAGAGGAATTAAGGCTGATGCATGGGATGGTGGGCACAGAGTGCCGTTCATAGCCCGTTGGCCGGGACATATCAAACCGGGATCGGTTAGTGATGAGACCATCTGCCATGTTGATCTTATGGCTACATGTGCGGCTATCCTTGGTTATGAATTACCGCCCAATGCTGGTGAGGATAGCTATAATATTCTGCCTGCTCTGACCGGTATTAAGCTTGACAAACCTATCCGAGAAGCAACTGTCCATCATTCCGGCAATGGTATGTTTGCATTAAGGCGCCGAAAATGGAAGCTTATTCTGGGACGGGGCTCAGGGGGTTGGAGTGGTCGGGGTAAGCCTGAAGATCCTCCCGTACAGCTCTACGATATGAGTATGGATGTTTCAGAGAGAGTCAACCTGTGCAATGAGCATCCCAATATTGTGGAAGAATTAACTAAATTATTGCAGAAGTACAAGGCTCAGGGACACAGCAGACCGATGAGTTGAGGAAACCTGATTTGTACTTATATCTTTTGGAGAAAAAAAATGAAAAGACGAGAATTCATCACCGCGACAGCCGCCGCTGCAGCGGGACTTATGCTTGGTCGGAGAACTTTGGCATCGGATAGCCAACGAAAACAGAAGATGCCTAATATCCTTTTCATTATGACCGACCAGCAGCATGCCGGCATGATGAGCTGTACATCAAACAAGTGGCTTAAAACGCCTGCTATGGACCGGCTTGCTGCTTCGGGCATCAGGTTCGAAAGGGCCTATGCATGCAATCCCGTATGCATACCGAACCGGTTCAGTTTACAGACAGGCCTTATGCCAAGCACAATAGGAATGAGCCATAATGGTGATTCCACGCGGGCCGCTGTGACCGATGCTATGAGGCAGCAGTCGCTTGGTCGCCTTTTCAGCAAAGCCGGCTATGAAACAGTTTACGGGGGCAAGGTGCATTTGCCGAGGAAGATGAAGGGCGTTGAGGACCTTGGATATAGGAATCTTACCGGTGACTCACGCCGAGGACTGGCCGATGCCTGCGCTAAATTTATTAAGAACCCGCACTCCAAGCCATTCTTTTTGTTTGCTTCGTTTATCAATCCCCATGATATCTGCTATATGGCAATCAATGATTTCAACCGCACACAGGGACAACCACCCGTAGGCAATATAGATTCCAAAACCTGCGAAGCTGTGCTGGATCGTGTGCGAAAGACCGGGGACATCGATGATTTCGTGGAGAAAAACTGTCCTCCGCTTCCGACAAATCATGAAGTGCCTGAAGCTGAGCCGGAATGTATAATGAAAAATTACATTAATCCAAGACCTTTCCAGGCATATACACGAGAAAAATGGACTAAGAATCAATGGCGTCTGCACCGATGGGCCTATTGCCGGCTGACTGAAATGGTTGACAGGGAAATCGGGATATTACTTGATGCTTTGCGAGAAGCAAAGATTGAAGATAACACTCTGATAGTCTTTACCAGCGATCATGGTGATATGGACTCTGCGCACAAACTTGAGCACAAGCAGGTGCTGTACGAGGAATCCGTTCGTGTTCCGTTCATAATGAGTTTTAAGGGGGTGATTCCTGAAGGTGTCGTAGATGATACTCACTTGGTTTCCAACGGCCTTGATTTGCTTCCTACTCTTTGTGATTACGCTGGTATAGAAACTCCTGAAAAACTAAAAGGCGTGAGTATGCGGCCGTTGGCCGAAGGGGGAAATATCAGACGATGGCGTGATTTCGTTGTCTCAGAGAGTCAGCTTGGAAGGATGCTTAGAACGGATCGCTTCAAGTACTGTATTTTCGCCTCAGGTGAAAACCGTGAGCAGCTCACAGACCTGAAAAATGATCCGGGTGAAATGAGGAACCTTGCGGGTATCGAGCAATACAATGGTGTCCTTGATACACATCGTTGGCTTTTACGCCGGTGGATTGAAAGCACCGATGATAAAATAGCGGCCGAGTATATTAATGTCAAATCCTGATATTCTGCAAAGGATTACTGACGGTCTCTCTTAGTGATATTTTGGTGTAATAAATGCTTGAGCGCCATAGTTTTTCACCCCCATGGTGTCCCAAGCATTAAATGTATCAACGCGCCCATCAAGATACCCGGCATTGAGCCGGATTTTGGGCTGACTTTGCATAGTAGGGTCCTTGAAAACCCAGTACGGATGGCTTCTTGCGCCGTCCCTGAAAGGATGAGATGAACACCATGTCTGCTGGGGGCTTGGCCATAACAAGTTGGTGTTGTTGGTCAGATAGAAAAGTGCATCCTGCACAACTAATTTTGTCCTGGAATCGAGCCGGTTGGCGCCCTCGAAATGGCCCTGAGCTTTATCCACATGCTCTGATGTTTTGTGGTTATACCCTTGGTAACTCCATAATATCGTGTAGGTTGAATGCAGAGGGGCAAAGGAACCGGTCATATAGAATTGGCCGTAAGTTCCCTCTGCAGGCAGTCCGGAAGTTGCCGGAGGCCAGGGTGTGCTATCTTTGATTGCTGAGAGCTTGCAGTTGAAAACCCGAACGTCTTTCAGATAGGAAGCCAGATACCTGCCGGCATGATGGTAAGCTTTATTGTTAATATCCGCTACAGGGCCCACGTTGTTGCGGTTCCAGTTCAGCTCGAATGGCCGATGGTAATTCACGGGAGCTTGAATTGTGGATGGATGAGGGGGTAATTTTGAATCGTTGTCCTCCGCATAAGTCACCAGGCCGAAAATCAACTGGCG
Organism: Sedimentisphaerales bacterium; assembly: GCA_032250555.1. Classification (GTDB taxonomy): domain Bacteria; phylum Planctomycetota; class Phycisphaerae; order Sedimentisphaerales; family Anaerobacaceae; genus NIOZ-UU13. The sequence continues at coordinate 518 of JAVVFI010000490.1, read as the reverse complement.
CATATTACTGCCGCATGAAATCATCCTTGCCTGTTGTCTGGCCTTATGAAGAGACGGCAGGAGAATGCCCATTAAAATGGCGATGATGGCAATAACGACCAGAAGCTCTATTAAAGTAAATCCTTTTTGCCTGTTCATAACCGTGGTCCAATTCATAATGAGATGGAACTAAAAGCTTATAAATATATATACTCCAAATGAAACCTTAAATCAAGGAAAACCAATAGCTCTATACCCCTGAGAAACAAAAAACCGGGCTTACGATCCGGGGTAGCAGGCTGCTCGCAAAAAGCTGTCAATCGAACTGGACAACTGGTTTGAACGTAGTAAAAGGTGAAGAAGATTAAAAAACAGAGAAAGAGCTGTTCGCTCAGATTATTGTGTGTTTTCAGTGTTAATAAGATATTTTTTATATAATTTTTTCAAAAAAAGTTTTTTTGATTTGATACTTAAAAAATGATATAATCTTTAAGATACTCCCCAAAAGTATCATGAGTGTTGATATAGGAAAAGGAGCG
>JAVVFI010000048.1:0-19298 GCA_032250555.1 Sedimentisphaerales bacterium | reverse complement strand
TCAGATGAGCTTTACTATTGCGTGCAACACGCTTCTGTCACAATGGCTCATGCCGCCGGACGAATCCATCCGGAAAAAACTCGGCAAGCACAATCTTTTTCAAATTGCCTGCAATGAAGTCGGCAACCGTCCCGGCCGAATCGAGCCGAGGGTGGTAAAACGTCGTCTCAAGAAATATACACTGATGACCAAGCCGAGGCACCAATATAAGCAAGCAAAAGGACAAGCACCGCGTGGTTGCGAGAAAGCGAGGTAATAGACAAGGCCAAAATGAAGTTCCCTGACTATGAAATTCATCACGAATTACCGAATCCGCTGCGCGCCCATATCAACAATCCCTGTGGCATATCAACAAGTGTCACTCAGTCTGACAGACCTGGTAATCAATTGGCATATAAATCATACAGTGACAATGACTTAAACACAACAGTGCCATTAGAGACTGGCTCTTTTACTTATTATTCTTATAACTTCAATTGTCTCTGTGGATACCAACTGTCTCGCCGGGCAGAAGGTGACCATTATTTATGATCAGCAGGATCCCCGCATAGCCTTTGCAGCTGGAGATATCAAAAAGGCTTTACTCGATAAGAATTATAATGTTGATGCGGATGACCCGGATGTGCGTATTGTATTTGATATATTTAAGGCTGGTATGGGGCCTCAGTCGTTTCGTATCCGACGCGAGGGTAGTAATACGATACGGATCGTCGGTGGTGATTCGTTGGGTGCCATGTATGGCGGTCTGGAAGTAGCGGAAATGGTGACCTTGGGAGGCGGACTGAAAGACGTACAGGAAAAGGCACGCAAGCCTTATATCTTCCGGCGGGGGCTCAAATTTAATATACCCTTCGACAGCCGTGCACCCAGCTATGACGACACGGGCACCGCTGCCCAGAAAAATATTCCGGTCATGTGGGAATTTGATTTCTGGCAGGAGTTCCTCGATACTCTGGCACGCAATCGTTATAACGTGCTGACCCTCTGGACCACACATCCTTATCCGGGTCTGGTCAAACTGGACAAGTATCCCGGTATCGGTTACGACGATGTATGTGTTTTAAAAGAAACCATCGATACGAAAAGTGATCGCCATTTTGATAACCTGGATATATATGACGCTTCTAAATTCAAGGTGGTTAAAAAGATTTCTCTGGATGAGAAGATTGCCTTTTGGAATCGTGTGTTTAATCTGGCTGAGGCTCGCGGCATTGAGATTCATATCTTTCACTGGAACATCTATACGTTTGGTGCCAAAGGAAGGCATGGGATCGATGATATGCCGGACAATGAAAAGACCATCGAATATATGCGCTACTGTATTGGGAAATTCTTAAAAACCTATCCCCAGGTGGACGGTATTGGCGTAACAGCTGGTGAGCATGTAAACAATCAACGTGTCAAAAATGTTGGTGGTATCGAACAATGGCTCTGGCGTACCTATGGACAGGGTGTAATGGATGCAAAGCGGGAAAATCCCGAGCGTAAGCTGCGTTTTATCTTTCGCCAGCACCAGGCCAACCTGGGCAAAATTACAGCGGCCTTTAAGGATTTTGACGGCCCTTTCAATACAGGTCATAAGTATGCACGTGCGCGTCTTTATTCCACCACCACCTCGCCGTATCTCGATTTTGAGTACCGAAAGCTTCTGGAGGAGCACAAGGTGCCATGCTGGTTGAATTTGCGTAACGATGACCTTTTTATATACCGTTGGGGGGATGCGGATTATGTGCGTGAATTTTTACAAAATGTCCCCCGTGACCTGATGCGCTATGAAGCAGGTTTTTATATGGGCCCGGACGGATTTGTCTTCGGACGTGAATTCGTGAGCAAGGATCCCGAATTATCAGGTGAACTGGAGGTGCGTAAACACTGGTATCGTTTCATGCTTTGGGGACGGCTGGGATATGACCTGACCCTTGGCCGCGATTATTTTGAAAAAAGATTGGCACATCATTTCCCTCAGTCCAATGCAGGCCTTCTCTATGATACATGGGCTGCGGCCTCTCAGATTGTACCGTTGGTCAATCATTTCTTTTTCAGAGTTAACGATTTTCAGTTTTCACCCGAGGCGTGTAATTATGATAAAGGATTTCTGCCTGTGGATCAGTTCTTCGAACATCCTCCACTCAAAGGTTCAGGCATTCTTTCCGTACAGGAGTATGCCTCCGCTATTATTGAAGATAAGGCATTTGACGGTATAACACCTATGGAAGTTGCTGACAATCTGGATGCAATGGCCAAAAAGGCACTGCAAGGCATAAAAAGACTAAGTAAAAAGGCCGGCAATAAAAAAGAGCTAAGGGCTACATTGACTGATGCCGAAGCCATGGCCTATTTAGGACGTTACTATGCAGACAAGATTCGCGGTGCTGCTGAGTTGGCCGTATTCCGCGCCGATTCCCAACGTAAAGCCAATCACCGGCGTGCGGTTAACCACCTGACTAATGCTGTTGAGCAGTGGCAGGCCTATACATCTGTGGCAACTAAACAATATCGCCCCCAACTCTTCTCCCGCACCCATTACATGGATTGGTGGAAACTGTTAAAAGATGTGGAACAGGAGGTTGAAACTGTTAAAAATGAACGATAAACTGCTTATTCTTCTAAAAATAGAGCTTGCATGCCTTAAATAAAAAGGATAGAATAAAAAACCTAATTGACAATAGGTCAGATATTACCCTTTGAGCATTGTCTTAATAAAAGTGCTCGAAGAATTAAGGAACGGGAGGCGTTGATTGGTTTGGCACTTATGAGTAGGATGTTTGAATCATTCACTAACGCCGCATAAGGCTGTTTTCTGGCCGACTACCCGTAAAATACTTTTAAAATAAGGGTCGATTTAACATTTACTACAAGTTAAGGAGCAATGATCATGTCAAACATTACACGTCGTCAATTTATCAAACGTACTGCTGCCTTTGGGGCAGTAGCATCTATTGGATTTCCGAGTCTCATCCGGGCCCATGGACTAAACGAAAAACTCCAGGTGGGTTTTATCGCTGTGGGTGGACGGGCCGGGGCTCATACCGGCGCAGCTCACGGAGAAGGCTGTCAGTGTATCGCCTTTGCAGAGGTCGATAAGGACCGGTGGGGTGGTGTTCTGGATAAGAAAGGCTGGGAGCAAGCGGCCGGTTATACGGATTGGCGGAAGGTCTTCGAAAATCACGGCAAGCAGCTTGATGTCGTTTTCGTAGCAACTCCGGATCACAGCCATTTTGCCCCGTCGATGACCGCTGTTTCAATGGGCATTCACTGCTACACCGAAAAACCACTGACCTGGTCGGTTCGCGAGGCGCAATTACTGGCTGCAGCCTATGCCAGGAATACTAAGGTTGTGACCCAGCAGGGCAACCAGGGACACGGTGACGATGGATGGCGGAAGGCCTATGAATACGTCAAGGCTGACGCAGTCGGGGACATCTTAGAGTTTCACACATGGACAAATCGCCCGGTATGGCCTCAGGGTGGAGACCGTCCGGCCGGATCGGATGCGATCCCCGTAAACCTTGACTGGAATGCTTGGATCGGTCCTGCACCGATGCGCCCTTACAAAGGAAATAGAGCCTATCATGATTTCAACTGGCGGGGTGTGGTCGATTTTGGTTCCGGGGCACTAGGCGATATGGCCTGTCATACTACAGACGGGATATATGCGATTATGAATCCGGGCTACGCGGCTACAGCCGAGCCTATCATCATGACCGGTCCCGTCAAGGACCAGTACCCAATGGGTATGGTGGTCAAGAGTACCTACCGTGCAAAAGATGGCCGGCCTGGATTCACAACGTTCTGGTACGAGGGTAAGGATAAAGACGGAAAGCCTTTCATGCCGGACAATCCCGAGGAACTGGCAATCGACGGACGCAAACTGCCAAGGACTGGAAATCTGATCATCGGTACCAAGGGAAAAATGTTGGTGACTGGCGATTACTGGAATACTCCGCTATTGATCCCGGAAGCCAGACGCAGAGAGTTTGGCCGACCGGAACAACTGCTCGAACGCTCACCAGGACATCACAAAGAATTCTTTATGGCCTGCAGGGGCGAGAAGCCGCGTGAGTTCAGTCAGTCCAACTATGGCTACTCCGGTCCCATGGCCGCAAACATCCAGCTCGGTAACCTCTGTGCCCGCGCTGGAAAGAAGCTTGTACTGAATGAAGCTGGTGTGATCACCAGCGATCCGAAAATTAACGACTTGGCCTGGCGTGAACCTCGCAGGGGTTGGGGACCGCTGGAGATGGACATCTAAGAAAATTGCCAAATATAGAGCTTTGTGGCGTGTGACCAAGAGACTGCTGGCGATAGTTGCTGCGGATAACTTGTCTTGACGCTATATCAGGAGACTAATTAGGAGTCTTCTTCTGAAAAGAAGAAGGCTCCTTTTCAATTATATGTTTTCCCTCTCTCCCGCCTTTCTAAATATGTTCATAATTAAGGAAGAACAAAGGTGTGAAATTCTTTGGCATCATCTGTGGATTCGTTGTATTATGTGCCGGTATGCACAAAAAGAAACAGGTCGCTTCGGGCCTGTCGAATGGGCTCTGCTATTATTTGCTTTTGGAGAGTTGGTATTATGAATAAAAGAATTATTTATCACCGTCTCGGAGTTGGATTTATTGCTTGTATCTTGATTTTCTGTTTCATATCCTGTTCTAGTCTTAAGGAGGCCAAAGTACAAATGAAAAGAGACTATATTATAATCGATAAGCTGCAGAATGCTGAAGCTTATTACCACATGCACCCGGCGTTCGAAAAAGCTTTTGCGTTCCTCATGCAGGATGGTCTGGCCGAGTTACCGGCCGAGCGTTATGAAATCGACGGCGATCGCCTGTTCTGCATGATCAGTAAAGGCCCAGGCCGGAGCCGCTCCGAAGCGAAACTCGAAGCACACCGCAAGTACGTTGATATTCAATACGTCATAGCCGGCAGCGAAGAGATAGGTTTCAAGCCCACTGCTGATTGTAAGTTAATCGATACAGCTTATGATGCCGATAAGGACATCGGATTTTTCAATGACCAGCCCAAGAGCTGGACACCGGTGTCGGCTGGCTCATTCGTTATCTTCTTCCCACAGGATGCCCACGCTCCACTGGTAGGTGGCGCAGAAATTCACAAAGCCGTCTTGAAGATTGCCGTCGAATAAAAAGCAGAAGGCGTTCAGGCGTGCGGATCATATGAATTTAATCCGCCTTTGCGAGATCGAGGAAAACGATAATCGAAGGATTGCCCACTGGAGTATAATGACCGGTAAAGACTAAACCGCCCGTTTTGCGATCCACACGGAATACGGCGATGTTATCACCTCGCTGATTACAGGAGTAAAGGAATCGGCCAGTGGGATCGAAATTGAAGCTGCGCGGATAGTTTCCGCGCGTCCATTCCTCCCCGACATAGGTCAGGGTGCCGGTGGCGCTGATGGAAAAGATTGCGATGCTGTCGTGCAGACGGTTCCCCGCATAAAGGAATCTGCCATCGGTGGAAACCATGATCTCAGAGCAGAAATTACTGCCGGCGAACCCGGGCGGCAGGCTGGATATGGTTTGTCTCGCGGCCAGCCTCCCCTTTGAGGCATCGTAATCAAACAAAACGATTGTCGAACCTTCCTCCTGAATGGAATAGAACCAGCGCCCATTCGGATGGAAGAAGAAATGTCGCGGCCCGTCTCCCGGTGGTAGCGAAATCGCTGGGGGGGTATTCGGAGTGAGCATGCCTTTCTGGTCATCGAATTTCCAGATGAAGATTTTATCAAGACCCAGATCCACATGAAGAACGAAACGTCCCGAGGAATCGCCTTCAATCATGTGCGCATGAGTTCGGTCGTGTCCGCTGAATGCAAAGGTTCCAGGCGGGGCGTTTGTGGCCTTCGTTGGTCCTAATGTTCCCACATCCGTCTTGATGTCTGTGGCGACACCCAGGCCGCCGTCGGGCATAATCGGCAGCACCGCCACCGAGCCGCCAAAATAATTGGCTACCAGAAGGAACTTACCCGAAGGATGTACACTCACATAGGTGGGCCCCGCGCCGCCGGAACGGACACTGTTGAGCAGTCTCAACTGCCCGTTCGCGCCGTTGATAGCGAAAGCGCTGACCGTGCCCTCTTTATCTTCGCCTACCCGGTCCGTCTCATTGGCCGAATAAAGGCGGGTGCCGGCGGCATTCAAAGCCAGGCAGCTCGGACTCGTCCCCAGTTCATAGACACCGCGCGGCCTCATCGCTCCGGTGATACGATCCACTTCGAACAGGTGAATACCACGTCCATTTCCCGGGGGCAAATCAACCTGTGTTGACGGCATATCCCGAAGCGGCGAACTGAACGTGCCTACATACGCCATGAGCGGTCCCCTGGCCTCGGCCGATTGCATCGTAAGCAAACCCGCCATCAGCAATGCGACAACTGCTGTAGGTGCTGAGAATAATTTTGATTTAACAACCATAGTAATGATTATACGCCGGAAGGAAAGGTAAATCAACTTTGAAACTGTTGTTGTTTTCCCTGCCAAAGTGTTCTCACTTATGGCTGCATATGTTATAGTGTTACCTACAGTAATGAGTTTTGACAAGGATATGAAATGAATAAAAGACAATTTACAGTTTTATGCTTGGTCATAGTTTTAATAGTTCTTAACGGTTGTGATAAACCGCTCAAGAGTACGATTTCCAGAATGAAGGTTAACGACAATGCCCGGGAAGTTAAGTCTCTGGACGGAACATGGGAAATCATCTTTGATCCTGAAAATACCGGCCGCGACGCTGGGTGGCACAAGGACAAAGTTTTCTCTCAACAAAGCACAAAGCGAAATATTACGGTTCCGAGTTGCTGGGAGGAGATTGAGAAAGATTATGAAGGTGTTGCGTTTTACCGACGTAAGTTCAAGGTCCCCGCAAGCTGGAAAGACAAAGTCGTCCATATTAACTTTGACGCGGTAAACTTTTTCTCAGAAGTGTGGATCAATGACCAGGCGGTAGGTTATCATGAGGGCGGATATACCCCGTTTAAACTTTGCATCGATAAGATGCTCAAAACCGGCGAAGAAAATGTTCTCATCCTGCGTGTAACAGGTCCTATCCTGATGCAGAACAAAACTATAGATGGCGTGGGAAAGATGGAAACACCGCAATGGCGGGGCGCTATCGCCGGCGGTATCTGGCAGCCGGTTGAACTTATCGCTACTGACCGGATGCACATCAAAGACGTTTTCATCGAACCGAAAATATCCAACAACACCGCGACTTTCCACATGGAACTCGAGCATGCGGGAGTAAAAAGCACCCCGGCACAAATCGAAGTTGCAATACGTTCGGCGAAATCAGAAAGAGTCGTCGCAAGTATGAACAAAAAATTGAATATAAAACCCGGCATCAAAGAACTAAGCTGGACGCTGAATATCCCCGACGCGAAGTACTGGTCACCGGATGATCCGCACCTGTATCGTGTCGATATAAACATAGCCTATGACGGTAGGATTTCTGACAGTTGGAGCAGCCGATTTGGCATGCGCGAATTTACCATCCGCAACAAGCAATTTTTTCTAAATGGCAAACCAATATATCTAAAGGCAACATTTTTCGAAGGTTTGTACCCGACAAAGCTGGCATATCCTGACAGCCGCGAGATGGCAATGCGTGAAATAAAGCTGGCAAAAGAAGCTGGATTTAATATGATACGCCCCTGGCGCAAACCGCCCCCGAAAATGTGGCTGGACCTGTGCGATGAGATAGGTGTAATGACCGTTGGTTCAATGGTCATCGAGTGTATGGATTTCCCGTTTGAATCGGCGCGTTTGCCGGGATGGGCCGAAAATGAAATACGTCGAAGCATCCTCCGTGACCGAAACCGCACATGTGTTGTGCAATGGGAGCTTTTCAATGAACTCAAACGCCCGGTACTGATACAATTACTCCATCCAATGTCGATGCTGGCCCGTAAGCTTGATCCGACACGTATGATACTCGATGAGTCCGGCGGCTGGGCACAGGGTGCCAACATGTTCCTGCCGTATGAGTCGGAGCCTACCAAGTTTAATGACATTCATAGCTATCCAGGACCTTTTATCAATGATGAGATATTCACTAAGCTTTTGCTTACCGGCAGAAAGACTAACGAAGAAATACGCCTGATGGGTCTCAAAGGCAATTTGTTTGGTAGAAACGTAATACCGAAATTGATGTCATTCTTTTCAGAATTAGGTTACGGCAGCCTGCCCGACCTGGTGGATAATAACAAACGCTTCGAGACAATCGGCAACACCATCGTACCGCCGGCCGTTTATCATCACCGCCTTGCCGACCAGCACGTACAGGCATTGAAAGACAGCGGATTCGCCGGGATATATCCGAACTTAAAACAGCTCTGTCTCGACGAGCAGCAGATACACGGCGCCGCTAACAAGCGCATGATCGAAGCAGTTCGCTGCAACCCTGCCGTCAAAGGCTACTGCATCCACGCATTGGTAGCAGGTGACTGGATCATCGGCGCCGGACTGCTGGACATTTGGCGTCGTCCCAAGATGTATGTCTATGAAGGAACAAAAGCGGCAAACCAGCCGCGAATCGCCGTTATCCGAATGTCCCCGCGTAATGTCTATGCTGAGAATGGAACGAATATCGAGATCACTGGTGTAAATGAACTGGCCGGGATCAAAGGTATCCTGAAGGTAGAAATAATATCCGCTGACGGACAAAAAGTCTTCACAAAAGAAGAAGATGTTAATATGGCTTCAGGTATAACCTTGCTTTACAGCGAGAAGCTCGATACAAAGTCGCTCACAGGGACATATACGCTGTTTGCGAAGATCATTGCCCCTGACGGCTCAACGATTGCCGAAAACCAATACGATTTTGATGTATTTACTGCTGATCAGCTAACTGTTCCAAAAAAACGTATTGCTGTGCTTGATCCGAGCAATTCGTTGAAGCCGTTTTTGGAAAGAAAAGGCATTGTCTTTGAAGAGTTTAACGCTTCAACCGACCGCTCATTAACCGTTTTCGTATCTCGCACCCATGCAAAAACAAAGCAGCAGGCTTCGCTTTTCGGTGAGCTTAGAGAGTTTGTCAAATCGGGAGGCACTGCCGTATATTTCCAGGCCGGCGGAACGTATGTCAAGTGGGGCATGCCCGGAAAAGCATCGCCCCTGCTGCCGGTTTCCTTACGTTTAAAACGGGGCCTTGGTCATTGGATGGGTTATCCGCGATTTGTAAAAGATCACCCTCTGTTCGATGGCCTGCCCTCCGACTGTATAATGGGGCAGGTCTATGAAAACGTCTGGCCGCAGCACTCGTTGCTGGATGTTGAAGGAGAAACTCTCGCCGCTACCATCGGCATTGATTGGTTCCCCGATTATGACCTGGAAAGACGTCACTACTATGGCCCTGGTGATGTATGGTGGGGCAGCAATATGGCCATAGCTCCGGTCGATAAGGGAAAGTGTATCCTCTCTCAGTTTCGCATTATCGACAATCTCGGCACTGACCCCGTCGCCGACAAGATCCTGTATAATTTGATTCAGTGGACCGGTCAGTTAGTAGAGACGGCCCAAAAACAATGAACAATTCTCGATAAATATTTGTATTTTCGCAATTAACAGAGCAATGTCAGACTAATAAGCTTTCGTTGTCAACTCATGAACTTTGGGTCTTTTTTTCCCATGCATCAATTTCTTCGAGTCTTTCTATTATGTTAAGGTGCTGCGTGCAGGCTTCTTCGCAGGCTTCACATTTAACACAATCCCCCGCGTTGGCGAGACGGTCAGCCAAAAGCCCCCATTTGTAATTGAATTCTATCTTCTCTATCATTTCTTTTTCGGTTCGCTTGAAAAGAGGCTTTTCATTATAGATCTGCATGTAGTTTGCGACCGGAATGTTTTCAGGACAGCATTTCACACAATAGCCGCAGCCGGTGCATAAAGCATTCATATGTTCAGAGACATGCGCGCGGACGCGGTCAATGTCTTCGTCAGTGAATGGTTTAGCTGCATCGGCAATTCCGCAGGCAATATTTATATGTTCTTTTGTAGTAAAGCCAACGAGTGTTACTGTTATCTGAGGGCACATAATGCAAAATCGTAGCCCAGCTTGTATTGGCGTCTCATTGCCTTGTGCGAGGAAAGCAAATTTCTCTTCATGCTGAGGAATCAGTCCGCCGGAAAGGGGATTCATGGCAACGACACCGAGGTTAGCTTCATAAGCTGCCTGAATACCTTCCCAACGATACGGAAAATTGAGGATGTTGACGCCGAGGAGAATACCTTCGAACTCATTCTTCTTGATTATTTTTTTTATTTCGGGTCCCGACAAATGGGTAGAGATAACGATATTGCCAATCAATCCCTCTTCCTTGCACTTCATTAGCCCCTCATACTGGCCGCCCTTTTTCATCGCCAGTTCATACTGATCTACCCTGCGGATACACCAGACATGATAGAAATCGATCTTTTCCACATTCAGGCGTTTCATGGATTTTTCAACCGCCGCCCGCGCCTTGTCGGCCGTATCAAAATCCACAGGCATACCCTTCGTGGAGACATAGTAGCTGTCCCGGCTTTCAGCCATCTGTTTTAGCGCAGCACCGAAAATATCCTCACTCGTATCGCTGCAATATGTCGGTGCGGTATCGAAATAATTGATGCCCTTGCTTTGGGCATAGAGCAAAAGCTCTGCATTATCTTCATTCGATTTCGATTCATCGAATCGCATTCCGCCAAAGCCGACTACACTGACTTTAGCCCCTGTCTTGCCATATTCTGAATAAATCATACGTTAAGCCCGAATTTATCATGTTAAATATATATCCAGGAAAACAGGTTATCAAACACAGCAAAAACATCAAGATGTATTCACAAAATATTAAAATCTGCCCGGAATTTTTTATGCTGTTACTTTATTTTTATTATTGCAGAGTATCCCCTGAATTATCAAAATATTACTCAGAACAGTCGTTTGGAATTTATGCCAATAATGATGTGATTTTCTGGCTGAACAATATTATGCGAACTTGAAGATAAACCATGCCAAAGAAATCCGCACACTTCATAATATTCAGACCGGCTGCATTGCTGGTAATCCTCGTTGCGCTGAACCTTGCAGTCACAATCTCTTTTGGTGAGGAACAATTCGTCATCCCACGAGTCCGGCGGATGCCGCAATTGCCGCAGCCGATGCTCGTGCGCGACTGGCCGCAAGTGGCTAAGCAGTACTATGAATTGCTCCTGAATCCTGCAACAAGGCTGGATGGCAAACCCCTGGTCGTAGTGGGCACAAGCTCAAATCAGTTCAAAATTCCTCCCTACGTTGGGCACAAACCGAACGAAGAAGCCTTCACATGTCTGGCGCCGCTCATTGGGGCGAAACTCGTTGGACTGAATCCCGCCGATCTCTATGGCTTCAACTACGTTCAAGTCGCCAAAAACTGGTATGACCCGAATTATGGCATATACCGGCTCAGCCCGGGCCATCGGGGCCAGCCTGTTATTCACTCCGGCATATATGGTTATTGGGCGGCCGCACAGGGTCTGATGCTCACAAGCCAGTACCCAGACGATCCCGAATTCGCCGCCCATGCGCGTAAGACTGCCCATGCATTTCTTCGCCTGGCCAAGGGTATGGGCTGTCCGGGCCAGGCGGATTTCGATGTTCTCGGCTTCAACTTCGATACCGGCAAACCTGCCGGCCGGCCGGAACCCATGAATCGGCTTGGTCACTCTCCTACGGTCGCATGGATTCTCCTCATGGGAACCGTGCTGACCGGTAACCGCGAGATGCTGGACTGTGCGCGTTCTGCGATGCAGTGGCACATCGATCATCCCGGTCGTTATGAAGTGACACATGTAATGGGCCCGCTGACAGCGGCCCGGCTTAATGCCGAGTATGGCTGCTCTCTTAATATGGATCGCGTGTTGGCTGCGTGGTTCGGTGAAGGGGATTCCAAACGCATGCCATGGAAGATTACCGCCGGTTTCCGGTTTGGCGGTATCACCTGCGATGGACTTGATGGGGCCTGCTGGCCCGGCGAAGAAGAAGGATTTCACGCATTCTCCATGGGTACCCTTCAAGCACCCGCCTGGCTCGTGCCGATAGTGCGCTATGACCCGTGCTATGCCCGTGACGTCGGCCGCTATGCATTGCACGCCGCTGCTTCAGCGAGATTGCTCCAGGGCTATAAACTGGACTGGGACCACCAGGACCACAAAGACTGGAAGAACCGGTGGGACCCTCAATGCTTGTTGTTTTATGAAGCTCTTACACCCTGGGAATGGAGCGACCGGCGCACCTTCCGGCCCTATGCGACCGGAGACCCGATACGTCTTGGCTGGGGAGTGACGAAGGTCGGGCCCGAAGAGTATCTGAGCGAAAAGAAGAAGTGGTTCTCCGGGACATCGCACAATCTTTCGCTTTATATGGGAAACCACATTGGCTTCCTCGGCGGTATCGTCTCACTGACAAACGTCCCCGGCATTCTGCGTTGGGACTGCCTTGCCACGGATTGGTATCACGCGCCCGCCTATCCGACGTTCTTGTTCTTCAATCCGCACAAAACCGCCAAAACCTTTGAGATAAAGCTTGGCTCCGAAGCTTCTGATCTTTACAATGCTGTGACCCACAAGTTCCTCAAACGCAATGTGCGTGATGAAGCCGCACTTACCCTCGCCCCCGACTCGGTCGCGGTGATAGTAATCACCCCGTCAAACGGCAGGATAACACATGATGGTCACCGAACACTGATTGATAACATAGTGGTGGACTGGCAGAGGTAGAACAGTATCATAGCTGTCTCCGTGTTACTCCCGGCCAGAACACCGGCCATTGAAGACATTCACGTAATGTCCGCCTTTTCTGACAAAAATCAACATCGAATACTTAAACCGATATAAACATATTTGTTTCTGTAAAAATTTGAGATTTGGTACTGCAATCAATCCTCAGGTTTGACATCCGTGGAAACATAAAGTCACTTGAAAGTTCTGGTATTTTATTGCAAATGGAAATGAGGGGGTTTGAGGATGGATTACTGCAATAGAAATAAAAAAGGCCCCGCCATTTTGCAGGGCCTTTCGGTTCGCATTGTTGTCTGCTTAGCAGGGAATTACGTTTGTCGCACATGGACCTTTTTTGCCTTGTCCGGCTTCAAACTCAACATGTTGGCCTTCATCAAGTGACGCATAACCACTCGTTTTAATCTCTGAGTGGTGAACGAATAAATCATCGCTGCCATCATCCGGATTAATAAATCCGAATCCCTTACTCGAATTGAACCATTTTACTGTACCTTTACTCACTTGTACTTCTCCTTGGCTTCTTTAATAAGCCGCATAATAGTATCTCTCTTTCTTAATTTATTGGGGGGATACTCCTGAGAGATGGAAGAATATTCACCACTAAAAACTCATTATAAGATAATAGACGATGTAATACAAGAAATAAATTAAAAATATTAATCTTTTGCAAACAAGAGGCTATTTATGCCGACTACACTCAAAAAACACGACTTCCACAGCTTTTGTCTTCCATAAACCCATCGACACTGTTAATCGCAGCTGAATCCGCAATCAGCGATTGACTTTAAGTTTTTAATCAACTTTACTTTTAACCAATCCATCGGTAAATAGCCATGGCTTCATTTTCCGCTTTTTTGTCAGCAATTTGAAGGTCAAGACCTGAAAGGTACTGCACATCCACACACTCAGGCCAGTCCCGGAGGCAGTGCGCTATTGCGCTATCTGGCCCGTAATATTCTCCGCCGCCATGGCCGTAACCCTTGCCGCTTCTTTCTTCCAAGCCTTCTAAAATATCCGGGCGCTCTTCTCTTAACCTATTTAGAATCTGGTCATAAAGCCAATAGCAATTCGGGCTTTCCTCCAGGATTTGTCCCAAGATCTGGCGCAGCTCCTCAAATCTCGGCATTTTTATCTCCAGCAAAATATCTCAACTTACCAAAACCTCCTGCCTGTAAAGTGCGAATAAGCAGGCGGCTTACCTTAAAACTCTTAAGCTAACGATCCTGCGAAATCCTCTCATCTTTCTAATAATATTTATCTTTTAACTTCGTTCCAAAAAACACAAACAAAACCACAACACCCACACCAATAAGTATCCAGACAAAATTACTCAGCAAAAGCATAATAAGTCTCCTTTCTATTCCTCTATTTTGTTTATAATCCAATTTATAATTAAAGTTGCATCCAAAACTCTACCTCTTAGGACCTTTACCCAACCAAGTCATTCCGATTCGTTTTTTTTAGGGCTTTGACGAGAGCGTTGGATTGGGTCGCACATGGGGCATACTAGCTTCCTCTGCAACCGTGTTTGACAAACGCTGCCGTGCCAAGCCGGATATCTGAGCATCACTGCCGACTATACTCTCGACCTGGCGAGCCAGAAAAATAGAAGCTGTAATTGCTTCCTTCATCTTTTTTGCTTGATTCTCGCCGGTTACATGGCCTGCCACAATGTAGCTTGCGTAGATTTTGGCGGCCGCCTGAAAGATTATGGATTCACTTGGCTGCAAACTGAAATCGTGCGTCTTCGACATATCAACTCCCATTTAAGACTAAATTCTCTTGGATATGCAAATTGCCGAACAAACGACATTCACATATTGACTGACATCACTGATATCAACTGAATGGATTGATCAGATAAATTCGCATAGGTTTATTTTGTCAGCGGCATAACACCCGCCATCTCTCCAATAACATTAACGAGTTCAGATCCTGACGGAATGACGATCTTGGCATTATTCATCAAAGATTTCTCCAGGGTCTCGAGCTTTCTAAGTAGTTGTGCGTTGCCGATGAAATAGGTGTTCGCTGCCTCGTTAACCAATTTAATGGCTTCAGCCTCGCCCTCGGCCGCCAGTATCTTGGCCTGTTTGATCCCTTCGGCCTTCTTGATCTCAGCCCTCTTTATTCCATCCGCTTGCCTTTCGGTGGCATTGGCGAAATCCAGGGCAGCAACCTTTTCATTTTCCGCCTTGACGACTTTGTTCATAGTTTCCTGGACATCTTTGGGTGGATCGATTTCCTTCAACTCTGTCCTAACGATCGCCATGCCCCAGTTCTGGGTTTCTTTACTCAACGTTGTAAGAAGAGCCGTATTTATTTTGTCTCTTTCGCTGTTTGCTGATTTCAGCGTTAGCGTACCGATGATGTTACGCAGTGTGGTACGAGCCAGGTTCACAATCTGAAATTGATAGTTATTCACATTGTACTGGGAACTCTTAACGCTCTCTTCATCATCCTTGACCTTGAAGTAAACCTGGGCATCCACCCTGGCATTAAGATTATCATTGGTAATGATCTCCTGTGGCTGGGCATCCACCATCTGCTCGGTGATATTTACCTGAGTCATTCTGTCAATGACTGGGATGATCCAGTGAAAACCTGCTGAGGCAAATTGTCTGTATTTGCCGAGTCTCTCAATTAGACCCCTGTGAGTAGGACGCACAATTCTTATGCCTAAAAGAAAGAAGAGTACAACAAGTACAACGATAACAAACACAACGATCCTGATCGGATCCATAAGATCCTCCTTATCTGTTATTTCTCATATAATATTATATATCCTTTCTCAGCTACGTTGCGGACTCACATTTTAGATAGAATTTCGCATTTGCCTTGAAAAGTCATTTTTTTGGCAGCCGGTCAAATGCATCTCTCTGCAAAAATCTCTATCCAACATCAATAAAGTTTTATTCATCAGAGGAGATGGTGGCTAACTCTTTCACCTGACTGTTAACCTGTCCTAACATGTTACGATAGTGACATCCATATATTGAGAGGCGAACAGCCATCAACAATCGGCGGGGACTTTTGAGTGACCATAATATAAGCATCCAATAGTACATTTTACCTTTCTCTATCACACCAATTCGCCACATTGACCTGAAAAAGGCCTTGATGTCGCTGTAGCTCAATTTAAGCCTTGTTTTGTTACTGAATTTGTAGCTTTTGAGAAATGTTTTGATGCGCTTGCAATAGTGTTTCTGTGAGTAGATTGTATTCAGTACTTTCTGATATCCGCTCAGAAGTTCGTGAATATCCATCTTGGGAATGAAATTCATTGTGCAGTCCATGTTGTCTCCCGTTGGGGGCCTTGTCAACCTGTTTTCACTCATGAGCTTCTTATAAAGTTTTGTTCCACGAGGAGCGTTGAGCAGCCCAACCATCGCTGTGACCACTCCGCTGTCCTGAATCAGGCTTATCAATTTGTCAAACACACCTGGCATATCATTGTCAAAACCGACAATAAAGCCGGCCTGTACCTGCATACCAAACCGTTGTATCTTTTTGATAGCTGCAACAATGTCACGGCCGGTATTTTGTGTTTTGTTGCATTCGGCCAGACTTGTTTCATTCGGAGATTCGATACCGATAAATACACAGTTGAAACCAGCTTTGGTCATCTGGGTCATAAGCTCCTCGTCATCCACCAGGTCGATAGAAGTTTGGGTATTGAAAACGAACGGATGCTTTCTTTTCTCCATCCAGTTTGCGATTGCCGGCAGCAATTCATTTTTCAGTTGTTGGCGTTTTCCTATAAAATTATCATCGACAAAAAAAACTTCGCCTCGCCATTTATGAACATAAAGGCTTTCGAGCTCGTCGATTATCTGGCTGGTGGATTTTGTACGAACCTTACGGCCTAAAAGAGCTGTAATATCGCAAAAATCACAATTAAAGGGACATCCCCGTGAATATTGAATACCCATCACGGCATATTTTTTCATATTAATTAAATCCCACTGCGGGATTGGTATATCTTTCAGATCGGGTTTTTCACGAGTGGTGTAAAAGGATTCGGGACATCCTTTTTCCAGATCATTTAGAAATGCAGGCAGCGTGATTTCCGCTTCTTTCAGTACCAGGTGGTCAACATTCAAATAGGCTTCAGGAAATGCAGTGAACAGCGGCCCCCCCGCAACCATCTTCACTTTCAGTCTCTTACAGCGTTCGATAATTTGATCGACCGATTTTTTCTGAATAACCATGCCTGTTATAAATACATAGTCTGCCCACTTGATATCCCGGTCATGCAATGGAACCGTATTCATATCAATCAGCTTTTTTTCAAAAGATTCCGGCAGCATTGCGGCTACCGTAAGCAGTCCCAGAGGCGGAAGGAGCGCCTTTTTGGAAACAAACTTTAAGGCACTTTTTAGACTCCAGAATGTGTTTGGTACTTCCGGATTTACAAGCAAAATTTTCAGTTTTTTATTCATATTTATACTCAAAAAATAATAGAGAATACTTTTTCCGCATCTTACTTTTGTATCGGATCGATTGCTACTACCTTGCTTTCCTTGATATTTTTAGCCTTCGGAAAAGTGAACATGCTGTTTTTTTGAAGTAATGCATCTCCAAACTCAAGCATCGTAGTATTGCCAAGTTTATCCACCTTCGGGGGTTTTATAAACAGATTGGCTATCGCTCCCTTGATACGGTTCCAGAAACTTTCAGAGTGTTCGCTCTTACTGACCGAGGCTACTTTTATGCCCATTCTGGGGGCCTTTTCAGTCTTCTTGAATGCAAGCGTGTTGACACGAGCAACAACCTCATTCGACCTGTTTTCGTATTTATACTCACCATCTTTGGGTTTAATATCATAAAGGCCAATGGTTACGGGGCTTTTGTGGCCTCTTGCATTGAACTGCATCTCCACCTCGGTAACAGTCCGGCTTGAGCCGGTTATCGTCCCTTTAACCTCAAAAATACCGAAAGCATCTCCGTCAATCTTGATATAATCAAGTACATTTTTAATCGTCTTTCCTTTTTGTAATTCATCAGTATGCGCCGCTATCATCCCGGCCGGGTCAAACGTGTTCATATGAAAACCATTTCCCAAGACTTCAAACTCACATGCCACATAAAAGGATTTTGATTTAACTTTTATTTTATGCGAGATTATCCTTAACTGTTGCGTATTATTGACACTTGATATATTGTCAACAAGTGTCGGGGCTACCAGCGGAACAAAATACATAAAAGAGGCTATAGGATTTTTCACATATTTCTTTTTACTATAATTCATTATCATAGTGGGGCCGTTGCTATCCTTGACAACATCATTGCTGCTTATACGACTGTTGCTGTCGGAACTTATCCCGACGCCGGCCATTGAAAGTAGGATAAAAACAGCAGTAATTGCAAATACAACAATTAGACGGAAGTTTCTTAAAAGTACTCGTGTATTTAACACATACAATCGCATGGGTTACCTTTGATCCTTTGCCTCAGCCTTACCGGGTTTTCCCAGAACGTAGCTCTTTGTAACAAGCCCGCCAATGAAACCCGTTAGAACTGTCAGCATAAGCAGTATTACTATCGGCATCCTTACAGCGACAAATAGCAGCTTGGTCTCTGCCGACTGCGTGTTCTGGAGGAAGACGACCAAAACCAATAGTGAAATGATGATTATCCCAATTAACTTTGCCTTTTTCATGTTCATTCTTTCTTTTCTGGCCCGGTTCTAATATGGTCATCTACCCTCGTGGTATTACGAAGACATAATAAATTATTAAAACTGAACGCTGATTCTACTGGCGTTTTTTAATACTTCGGTTTACTTAAACTTAATAATAACAACAAAGATTCTTTTGTCAATCAGGGTAGAACCTGTTTTTAATGTAGGTCAAATTGCCTACACACCTGTCATTAATAGTACCTGTATTCAAACCAATCAGCAGATACGAGTTGTCGTTAAATAATACTTTGACAATATATTCAATGTCGTTAAAATAAATTAAAGGCCATTTTGGGCTCTTTTCTTGCAATTTCCTGATACGGATTACGGAAAAGGCAGGTAAGAAAGGTGAAAAAACAAACGAAAAAATTAAAAGATGTAACCACAAAGCTTGAGCATACCCAGGAGATGCTGCATGTCAGCGAAGATAAATACCGTATGCTTGTAGAGAATGCCGACTGTATTATTCTGCGCATGAGTAAAGATGGGAAAATAACCTTTTTCAATGAATTCGCCCAGAAGTTCTTTGGCTATACTGAGCGTCAAATTCTTGGTAAAAATATCACAGGAACAATAATACCTAAAAAGGATAGTTCCGGCCTGAACATTGAGAAATTGATCAGAGATATCAAACGGCAGCCTGAACTTTATACTACCTACGAGAATGAGAATATTTGCAAAGACGGCCGGAGAGTCTGGATTGCCTGGGCAAACAAAGCAATCCATGATGAACAGAGAAATGTTACGGAAATCCTTTGTGTCGGACACGATATTACCGAACGCAAACATATCGAGAAACAGCTGCAATTATTGGCTGCAGCGGTGCGCAACTCTAATGACGC
>JAVVFI010000489.1:0-3316 GCA_032250555.1 Sedimentisphaerales bacterium | reverse complement strand
GCCAAACCAACAGAAATCTACAGCAGAGTTGATGCATCTTTCGACCAGTTCGTCCATCAGTTCATCCCTTAACTCAAGACCCGTAGATCCCTCTGCGACAAAATTCCCCCAAAGACATCTGTCTGTAAAATGAAGGAAGAATGTTACGAACTCAAGTAAAACTTCAGCATGTGAAATCGCACCCAACTCATGTTTGGATGTTTCGGTTTTCTCTATATTAGCCAAACAGACTTTAACAGCGTCCGCAGCTATTCGGGAACGATGGCAAACTATATTTACATAATCTTGAATAATAGTTCGTTAATTTCCTGGTGTGCCATTGTTACCCTATTAAAAAGCCTTTGCCGCACAATTTTAACATTGTAACTATTGGTTATGTGGTTTCCAGTTTCGCAATAACACCTTCACCGCATTGCCAGCTTGTGCTTCGACTGTCCTCAAACAAACGGTTTTAGCAACTCAATCAACTGCGGAACATTTTCTCTGACAACCTTCCAGATTCTTTCTTGTTTTATCTCGCCGTATTCGTGAATCAGGACATTGCGCTGGCCGATTATTTGTCGCCATTGGATTTCAGGATGAGCATTGCGGAAAGAGGTCGATACCTTGCCTGCTGCCTCGCCGATAATCTCCAAAGACCGTTCGACTGCAAGCTGCGTCCTTCGATCATTTGAGTATTGGGTGAAATCCATGCCGGAACTCAGTTGTTCCACCATCTGGGCGGCATCGAGCATATCCCATAAATAAGCGGCATCTCTCTGATCAGGCTGCATATATTACCTCATTGCCGGCGAGTATTGCCTGTCTTCGAAACGGATTTCTCAATGAATCTTTTTCGACTAAATCGACTTTTCGTCCAAAAATAGCCTTAAGCTCATCAATCATATCCACAAAATCGAACAGCCCCCATCCAGCATCGTCTTTGAAACTAACCAAAACATCAATATCGCTATCGGATCGAAAATTTTCTGACAGAACAGAGCCGAAGAGCGCCATCTCTGAAATTTTCCATTTTATACAGAAGTCGTATATTTTTTTTTGCGGTAATGTAATTCTAATTTGCGTCATAATAACGTTATTATACTCATAAACGGTTACTACATTAACGGTGCCATAAAGTACACCCCATCAGTGAAAAAGTCAAGTGATTTTGGCCGCCTTTACACCGGCGTCAGGCAAAGACTTTCACTTTTTGGCCATTACCCGTCTGATAGTCAGCAGCTCGGAAAGTACACTCCATGAGCTGCGGGTTGGTGAGAGCCGGCTGTCACGGTCACAGGTCCAGTCTATGGGGAATTCTTTTATTATGTAACCTTCTTTTTGGGCCCGCATTATGATTTCTATATCGAATGTGAATCCGTCTGTAATGCACTCGCCGTACAAGTGCCTTGCTACATCACCTTTGTAAATCTTAAATCCGCATTGTGTATCGGTGAATTCGGCTGGTATTTTCATGTCGAGAATTACAAACCAATGAAACATCCTGGAACAGATATGACGATAAAAACTCTGGCTCCTATCGATGTTGCATTCCTTCATTTTTCTTGAGCCATGAGCAATGTCA
The DNA here is from genome assembly GCA_032250555.1 of Sedimentisphaerales bacterium. Lineage (GTDB taxonomy): Bacteria > Planctomycetota > Phycisphaerae > Sedimentisphaerales > Anaerobacaceae > NIOZ-UU13. The sequence continues at coordinate 1,752 of JAVVFI010000489.1, read as the reverse complement.
CATGCCTTGTATTTGATTAAATCCAAACCGCGCAGTGTGTCGGAATATGGAACGCATAGGCCGCTGTCAGCAAACATCACATATTCACCGCTTGTTTGTTCAATTCCCTTGCGAACGGCGTACCCTTTGCCGCGATGGTGGTTATATCGCTCGACTTTTATCTCTATCCCCGCCGGTGGCTTATTAACAGCATTTTTTGCGGCTTCGGCGGTGTTATCTCTACTGCCGTCGTCGACTACTATGACCTGACCGGTGAAATGCTGGTTTTCTAAGAAAGCTGTCGCTGCCTCCACATCCCTGGCTATTTTTTTACTTTCGTCGTATGCCGGTATAACAATTGATATATCCATCCGTGAATTATATCCTACAATGCCGGGCCTTTCCAGTGCCTGTGTATAAATGTTCCTGTTATGCTTTTACGATGTCTCTGTCAGTTCCGGTCTTAAAGATGCGATTTGTAGTGAGGAATTTTGTTTTCGTTAAAAATCCGGCGGCATGTTTCCTGACGGCCGTTTCCATGCTGTTTTTGTTTCTCAGTGCGGCACGCGCATTCTCGAATATTTTCCTCTTCAGTGGACAAGACAGGTCTGCATCGCTGACGATACTCAGGAACCGTTTTTTGTGCAGGTCGGTGAAATCATTTCCTTCTTTTAGCACAAAATAGACCTCATACAAAGCGATGAGATAAATCACCGCCAATTCCACCGCCAGGCGGTAATACTTAATATAGCCCACGTCTTTTATATATTCCTTGCACATCGGGGAGTTGTCCTTGTTTTTTTGATACTCTTTGTCTGCTTTCTTATAAGGGCCTAATTTTTGACATGCACGCAGTGTCAGCAGCAGATTATCTACTGAGTTTTCAATTTCATCTTCCGTAGGACATGTGCTGTATGTTTCAACAAATCCTCGCTGCAGAAAATAACGGAACCAGTCCTCACTGTTCCTTGTGGTTGCCCCCTTGATACAATCAGTCCACTTATGAAAATCCTGTTTCAGGAAGTTATATTTCGAACCGCTTTTTTGCTCCAGACGATATATCTCTTCATAAAGAAAATAGTCCTGGAAAACTTCACACTCGCGGTGTTTTTTGCGATTTTTGCCTTCACGGTAATAAGGGCCGGCAACCCTGTTTACTACCGGGTGAATTATCTGGTCGGCTGCGATGTGAGTCAGATGCCCGGCAATATAGGCAAGTTTCCTTTTGTCGTCTTCATAAAGGCTGACTTTGCCGTTTGTCCTTATAACATCGCTGAAAATGATTTCAACCAGCTTTAAAGGAAATTCGTTTGGTCTGTGTGAGTGCAAATGATAAGACCAGGGCGTCACTCCTTTAGCCCGCACGAATCCTTCTTTAAGCATGTCTTTAACGGAGCTGGACAATTTGGCATAATAATAAAGATCGGGTCCCAGGCTGCCGAGATTCACATACGACTTGTAGTTTTCCTTCCTCGTATCCTTGTCAAGCTCCTCGGCGAATTCTGTAAATTCATCTATCCCCTTTGTTTTTAGTTTTTGAAGTGCCTTATGTGCGATGAGCATATGTGTTATGTTTGCCGGCATAGCAATATTCCTTTCTCCGTATTGACTATGAGTTCTTAAGAGCTTACGAGAGTGCTCAAAAAAAAACAAGCTTTTTTCTGTCCGTAAGTGGTCAATATTTTTTATGAACTTGAATTTGCTTTTTGTTTATATTCTTGCAATCTCAGTTCGTAATGTGTATAAAATCAGGTTTCCAGACTAAATAAGTAC
>JAVVFI010000488.1:0-3331 GCA_032250555.1 Sedimentisphaerales bacterium | reverse complement strand
CGTTTCCGTACTTTTGGCGGTGGCATCAATTATAAAATAAGGTGGTTTAGGACTAGGAAATATTTCCTATTGTGGTTGAGATTGCATCGTCGCTGCGTTCCTCGCAAAGATCCGATTAGAGTAAACGATACTCTAAGCAATAGCGCAAGCAGTTCAATTTATTATTTTTTGACTTCAGATCCTTAGGCTGCACACAAAATTCGTGAAGTGTATCTCGTATGTGGATTGAATATAAAACCCTTTAATAAATTAGGGGGCTAAATAGAATAAATGGCGGTGGAAGCGTTTAAAATGATTGTTGATAAATCGTTAATGATTATATAAGATAGAAGCGGGAATAGAATAACAGGTTGAGAAGTTTGCCAAATATAAGATGTCAAAAAGAATACTCGCATATACTATTAACGGTATAACTTTTATCGGGAGGTGCATTATGACAATGTTCAGTGTTAATACCCACCGTTTTGATCCATATAAGAATTTCAAGTTTAAGGTCAAGTGGGATGGAAAATATGTTGCGGGTGTATCAAAAGTCAGTGCTTTAATAAGAACGACAGAAGTTGTAACGCACCGTGACGGCGGAGATCCGAGTACCTCCAGAGTGTCGCCGGGAAGAACAACATTTGAGCCGATAGTGCTGGAACGAGGTGTGACACATGATCCTGATTTCGAGGACTGGGCCAATATGGTGTTCAATATTCAGGGGGATGCCGGCATGTCCCTTAAGGATTACAAGAAAGACATGGCCATCGAACTGCTTAACCTGCAGGGGATGGTTGTAAAGAGATTTATTGTCTTTCGCTGCTGGGTGTCCGAATATCAATCGCTGCCGGAACTTGATGCAAATAATAAAAGTGTCGCAATTGAGAGGATAGTAATTCAGAATGAGGGCTGGGAGCGAGATAAAGAAATCGGTGAACCTCAAGAGTCATAAGATTTCGACTATTTCGTCATATATTTTTTTGGGATAAGATACTATATTCGGTTTTGCCTACCTCGATAAAATAAAGACCGGCTTTTCAATTGATTATTCGTATTGGCAATCCAAAGTGGTCAGCTAAATGCATTTCTCAGTCGGGCGAGGCTTTTTGGTATTGCGGTTTTGTAGTCTTCGTTGCCTTCGAATTCGAGTGAGATATAGCCTTTGAAATCGTGTTTGCTCATTATTCGCGCGATGCGGGGGTAATCCAAGTCGAGGGTGTACCAGAGGCCGCCGCCATAGTAAGTTTTGGCCTGTATGAAGACGGCCTGCGGAGCGCACATTTCGAGTTTGTCGTACGGGTCTTCGAGGAAATTGCCTGTATCGAGCAGGACCTGGAGCCAGGGCGAGTCGATGGCATTTACGATTCTGAGCAGTCCTTCGGGCGTACGGGCCAGGCCCCAGTGGTTTTCGAGCCCGAGAATGACGCCGCACTCTTTGGCCTTTGGCAGGCATTTTTCGATACTGTCGATGACCCACTTGAAGCCATCTTCTTCGGTGTAGCCGGGGAGGATCGGTTCGATACCGCGGTTGGCCATCAGGTCGTCGAAGCTCCTTGTCGTGCCCCATCTGCCGGTGTTGATGCGGACAATCGGGACACCGAGGCGGTAAGCGATTTCGATTTGTTTGAGCGTAAGGTCGATGTTTTGTTGGCGTTTGTCTTTGTCGGGATAGACGTAGCCCTGGTGTGTTGACATGCAGCAAAGATCAAGGCCGTTTATAAGGGCGTGACGTTTGAGCTTCTGGAGATAGCTGTTGTCCTCGCTCTCCATCTGGATGAGCAGGAGATCGACGCCATCGAATCCCATCCGCGCCGCTTCGTCGATGCAGGTTTCGATAGGGAGTTTTAAGTTTTTCTTGAAGCGCCAGAACGAATAGGTCGAGACGGCGATGGGATTGGGGCGGCGCGATGTTGTTCGCTCTGCAGCGGATGTCTGAGGGATGGATGAATTAGAAGTAAGGCCGAGAGCGGCCGCGGCTGTGATTGAACGAGTGAGGAATGTTCTGCGTTTAATCGAGTTCATGGTTTGTTTCTCCAAATCTTAAACTATTCATTATATTGCCTTATTCAGTCAATGCTAAAGTCCCATTGTATTTCGAGTTTGTCAGACAGAGGGACGGTTGTCAGCAGCATTGGCGGCGTTAATATCGGCGGCTATCTGCGTAAACTTCGGCAGTGCATAATCGAAGAAGAGCTTGTAGCCTTTGCAGAAATAGCTTTCTTTGCCGAAGTTGTCTTTGTCAAACGGTGCCCTGTCTTTCATGCAGCCGCCGCGACAGACTGCAAGATGCCTGCAGACGAGGCATTTGTTGCAAATGTTTTTTTTGGCCCGGGCAAATGTCCGCTTGATGCTGCTTGCGGCCAGCTTTTCTATCGGTGTATCAAAAATATTGCCTAATTGCCATCTCGGCTCTACAAAAAAATCACAGCAGAAAGCATTGCCATCGTGTTCGATAACGATGTACTGGCTGCATTGTTTGTCGAATGTGCAAATAGAGTGTCTGCCGGTGACGAAATATGACAGGAAGGAATCGAAATCGCGGATGCTCAGATTTGTCGGGCCATATTCGTACCAGCGGTCGAATAAACCGCATAAGAACTCGCCATACTGCTGCGGGGTAATTGAGAAATCTGTAATCTTGTTCGTGCCGATTTGGAGCTCTACGCAGGGGATAAACTGTATATACTTTGTCCCAAGGGCGACGAGGAAATCAAAGACCTCGTCCGGGTGTTCTATGTTTTTGGCGTTTAATAAGGTGAGTGTGTTGAACTCGACTTTATGTTCCCTGCATTTATCGATGGCCCGCATGACTTTGTCGAATGTTGCAGAGCCGGAATGGTCGAGGCGGTAGTAGTCGTGAAATTCTTTTGGGCCGTCTATACTGACGCCGACGAGGAACTTGTTTTCGTGCAGGAAGCGGCACCATTCGTCATTGAGGAGTATGGCGTTTGTTTGGAGTGAATTGCCGACTTCCTGGCCGGGGCTGCCGTACTTTTTTTGCAATTCCACCGTTTTCTTGTAGAAGTCAAGGCCCATGAGTGTCGGCTCGCCACCTTGCCAGGCGAAACCGGCCATGGGGAAATTCAACTGCATATAATCTTTAACAAGTCTTTCGAGGACTTCATCGCTCATACGCTGTTTGCCCTGGCCGACCTCGGGTGCCCGGTGTTTGTAAAAACAATATTGACAATCAATATTGCAGTCTGAACCTGATGGTTTAATTAAAAGGGTAAACGGCTGCATTATTGTTTGAGTTCCTGTAACATTTCACTCATTTGTTTCACGATTTCTTTATTCTCGGGTCTTTCAGAAATATTTACGTTCTCAACAAGGTCAACGGAATGGTCGT
>JAVVFI010000487.1:0-3400 GCA_032250555.1 Sedimentisphaerales bacterium | reverse complement strand
TCGCACTGATGGGCTGCAACACTGATTCAGGGCAAAAGGCCGAGTTGAAAAATCTTAAAGCCGCCTTGGAAAAAACTGAGAGCGAAAGAGATGAACTCAAGGCGAAAATAGACATCGTTACACAGACTCGTGACAAGCTGCGGGAACAACTCATGGAATTTGGCAACTCGCGCGAACAGTTACAAAAAAAAGTCGAGGAACTGACCCAGTCTCGTGAAGATGCTGTTGCAACTGCAAAGAATGCTCAAGAACAAATCAACAATCTTGAAACTAAATTGCAGATCGAAACTCAAAAGATCAGCCAGATTGGAAGCCAGCTAGAGCAAATTCAAACTGCTATCAATGAAATCCAAGACAAATTAAATATGTAAAAATATCCCACACGCTTGATTTAGGTTCGGTGATGATGAAGTAGATAAAGCTGACTTATTCGTTCAAATTTGTCTCAATAATCTTCAACCCTACCTCAGGATACCCTTCGGCTTTAGTTTGGCTATTGTGGGCGGTTGATATGTCTCTCGGGGTTTTCTGTATATGTCATAACAGGAATTTTCTTTTTTTGCGCAAGATTTCTTCTTTTAGCGGGTATATACAAATAGGTATGCTTATACCTTACGAAAGCTCCTGTTTATCCGCAAAGCCACATCATCCGAACAGGGGCTTTTTATTAAACAACTATCTTACACAAGCCCATTTTTTATTCACAGTAATTCCTGATATGTCGTAATAGTTTTTTTCTTTGTTTAGCGCAAGATTGCTTCTTTATATGGGTATATATGGTTAGACATAGCTTACGCCGCTGGTCTAAAGCTCCTGCTTGTCTAAACCTCACTTCTCGGAGCAGGGGCTTTTTTAGTTTGTGTGCTGTGAGGTAGAATGGATGTCTAAACTGATTTTTTCATACCAGGAATGTTAGGTAAAAATGGAACTCACACAAGAAAATAAAGCACAAATAGAAGAAATATTCAGCGGCATTGAATGCCCAAAAAATTTCAGGTGCTACAAATCAGGATTTGAGGACCTCTGTAAGGTAAGAATTTTCCCAGATGGCGAGTTGATTGAGTGTTTTGATGAAAGCGGAAAGCTATGCAAATTCAGTTTTGATTTTGGATATGGATGTTTTTGTAAATGCCCTCTTCGGAGATATATTGCTAAAAACTTTAACCGGTGAACACACATTAATGCTCGGCTTGAGATTTTTCAGTTGGATGCTTAAAAGAAAAAGAATAATATAAAATAACACATTCACACCCCTGCGGTATATCTCGCTATTTCCTCTCGGCACCACGAGGGCTTTTCAGTTTGCAGGCTTGCTTTAACACTATTAAGTTTGTTATAATTACAGCAGATAAGCATGCCAGCGAAACTCATTGGTTTGAAAGAGAAGGGCAGGTGTTATGTTTAGAAGCTGTTTCAAAACTCAATTTCCACTACGAACGGCTGCAATTTCCTCTCGCTGTGTTGTCGGCACAAAATTCGTTCTCGACATAACTTTGATTAGGCCTGCGGCGATTTTGAACCTCCGCCTTGCGAGAGAAAATTTCGCTCGTTCTCGCGGCGAAAGCAGTTTTGAAACCGCTTCCAGAGAACAAGGCTTTACACTCATAGAGCTTTTAGTAGTAATCGCTATCATTGCTTTACTGATGGCCATATTGATGCCGGCGCTGAACCGAGCGAAGAAACAGGCAAGAATGGTTGTTTGTCAGGCGCAGCTGAAATCATGGGGTCAGATTTGGGCGATCTATTGTGATGATAACAATGGTTATTTCCCATTTCACACACTCGGCCAGAACATACGCGGGTCATGGATATACCCGCTGAGGTCTCATTGGGAGACAAGATCAGATATACTCAGATGCCCGATAGCCACGAAACCTCCCCTTAGCGCCAGAGGGGGGAATGTGTATGGCGGTCCGTTTAGCACTTATCAAATGGCAATTGGCGGACCAGAGAGCCTTCAGGAGGAATGCAGCTATGGGGCAAATAACTGGACGTTTAACAGCCGGCTGGGACTGACTGAGATTCAAGGACGCCCAACTAAATGGAATTGGAATACTCCCAATGTTAAGGGCGGAAATAAAGCACCAATTTTCTCCGACAGCATGTGGAAAGGCGGCGGGCCGTACGATTCCGGCATTGGGGGTGAGCCTCCTCAATTTGATGGTCAGTGGCTTGATATCAATTACGAAATGCTGCATTTCTGCATCAACCGACACGATGGATTTATAAATATCACTTTCCTGGATTGGACGGTCAGAAGGGTTGGACTCAAGGAGTTGTGGACTATGAAATGGCATCGCAACTATGATACAAACGGCCCCTGGACCAAGGCCGGCGGTGTCACACCGGAAGACTGGCCGGATTGGATGAGAAGATTTAAGGACTACTGAAAACAAAATACTATTTAGTCTTTCACACTCCTGCGGATATCACACATTTGCCTCCCCTTTTGTCCTTGTAATACGGCCTTCAAAATGATATAATTATATACTTAGCGGGATGTTCCAAATCGCTATATTAACAGGAGGTTGCATAATGAGGCGGGGGAACAATTCCTGCTTTTGCTATAGACATATTACTTCACGACAAGTGCATGAAAATCATTAACATTAACGGTTTTTAGGAAGGTGATGAAATGAAGAATAATGAAGTGAAAAATTATATCATTGGCTTTTTGCTTGGTTTTTGCATGATTTTTCTTCTTGGGGCAGTGCGCACCTGGCATGTAGATGGTCATTGTCAATCCTCATTATCAAGTGTTAGTATGACCGGAGAGGTTTTTCTGGCCATTACTAATACTTCTACCGGAGAGACGGTTGTACACAGATTCGACAGGGATGATGTTGCGAGTGGAGAAGAAATCAGATTTAATGCTGATTCAATAAATAAAGGCCGGTTAATGGCAGACGCCCAGCGGTGATTCACAAACAGAGAAGAATATAAAAACAGCACATTCATGCTCCTGGAGAAATCTCGGTTGTACCTCTCCAACCGCACCTCAGGTTTTTTTTTATTTTCCGCAGTGATAGAGAGAAGAAATCCCAGATTTACAGGCAATGTTCGGTGTTTCGATAATAAGATTCTCATTTTTGAGAATTCACCTTTGACCCAACTCATAAAAATGTCTATATTGGGAGAGGCTATTGCAATCTCAGGTTTATTAGAGGGCAAAGGGGTAAGTTGGTAATGGAAATCAGTCAAGAACAAAGAATACAAATAGAAGAAATCATCAGCGGCATGGAGTGTCCAAAAGATTTCCAGTGCTGTAAATCAGGATTCGAGAACCTTTGCAGGGCAAAGATTTTTCGAGAAGCTAAGCTGGTCTGTATTGGTTCAGCGTGAATTGGACAAATCCCCTTCACAGTTAAGAGACTTTTCCTGCCTTCGGCAAGGAGGTTTT
>JAVVFI010000486.1:0-3406 GCA_032250555.1 Sedimentisphaerales bacterium | reverse complement strand
ATATATGAAATTCTAATGATTAAAATTCAAACTTTAGTTCACTTTAGGCACTTTAGTCACTTTAGTTCACTCTACATTTGTAGAGAACTCTCTACAAATCACACCTTTTTATGCAAAACAAAGCCAATTTTGGAAATAGCAAAATGAACATAACTTTAGATGTGACAAGTAAATACAAAATATTTGAGGCTTGGTGGGGTCAAAAAACAAACCCAATTCAAAGCCAATTCAAACCCAATTTAACCCAAAACAAACCCAATTTAAGCCAATTCAAAGCCAAAACAAACCCAATTTATTGCGGTTGCAATTAAAAGAAAATTCTGATATGACAGTTACAGGTGAAAAAATGAAATCAGCAAAATTTACTATTATATTAATCCTTTTTGCTATGCTTTCGAACTGTCCGGGTTCAGTTATGACCGGATTGGATTGTGTGGATTCGTATAGTCAAATGTTTCAGGGCAAACGCGTTGGAATCATAACCAACCATACTGCCTATAACAGTACCGGCCAATATATAGTGGATGTAATAAGAGGTATGCCGGATGTGAAGGTTACCGCTCTTTTCGGCCCCGAACATGGCCTGTGGGGCAAAGAGCAGGATGCTATAAAGATTGATAGCCAAATCGATCCTGCTTCCCGTTTACAGGTTTTCAGTCTCTATGGAAAAACCCTGAAACCCACGCCTGAGATGCTGCAGAATATTGACATCCTGATTTTCGATATTCAGGACATCGGCGCTCGATTTTACACCTATATTTATACGATGTCTCTGGCAATGGAAGCCGCTGCGGAAAATGGTAAGCGTTTCGTTGTCTTGGATCGCCCTAATCCCATAAACGGAGTAGCTGTTGAAGGAAATCTGCTTGAACCTGATTTCAGCACTTTTGTCGGTCTTTACCCAATTCCGGTCAGGCACGGCATGACCGCAGGAGAATTAGCGAAAATGTTTAATGGCCAGGGCTGGCTGAAGAACGGCGTTAAACCCGACCTTGTCATAATACCTATGAAAGGCTGGCGTCGCCGTATGTGGTACGATCAGACCGGACTGTCTTTCATTAAGACATCACCCAATATGCCAAACCTTCAAACCGCCTCAATATATCCGGGACTGTGTCTTTTGGAAGGAACCAACATTTCCGAAGGAAGGGGGACAGAAAAGCCGTTCATGCAGTTCGGTGCGCCCTGGATAGATTCAGAGCAATTAGCTGAGCGGCTTAACAAATTGAATCTGCCGGGCATGAACTTTGAGCCGGTTTCTTTTACGCCTGAAAGTTCAAAATATAAGGACCAGCGATGTAATGGAGTACGAATTATTGTATCAGAACGTGACCGGCTTGACCCGTATTTCAGTGGGATTAGAATCATCAATGAGATTTATCGAATGTATCCTCAGGATTTTCAATGGAAGGTAAAGCATTTCGACCGTTTATGTGGAACCTCAAAGATTCGCGATGCAATCACTAACGGTTCATCTCTGCATAACATCCGCAGCAATTGGCAGGCTGAGCTGAAATCATTTCAAAAAATCAGGAAAAAATATCTTATATACACGGATTGATAATTTGACAGGGCTATAGTATTGTCATGAATTTTCTCTTTTTTCTCTTAACATATCGATTGCTAAAGCAACAGGTGAAGGAACCTCTTTTCCCTGTCGCTGCCCGGCCTGCACTTGTTCCATTGCTTCGTGAAGGGCGATGCAGGCTTGCTCGTAACTGCAATCGATTTGTTGAGAGATTAAGCGTGAGCCCCGGTCAATCAATTTTTTATTACTTGGCGAAAGCCATACCATTGCGTTACCTATGACCCGGTCCATGCGAACCATAGTTGCGGTAGAAAGGGTATTCAGGATAAGTTTAACGGCAAGATGATGCCATAGTTGCAGAGGTGAATCTGCGAGACTACATGGAAACTGAAATATTTCATCAGCGGGAGGGGCGGCATAAGTCAATCCTAAAACTAACGCGGCAGATTTGTTGTATTGTGGACCGAAGTTTTGTAAAGCTGTTTGCATTAGAGTTTCTGTTTCATCTTCGGTGGTTACCACAACCAATGCTGAGTCGGGCGCGTTGGTCCGAGAAGGATCGGATTCGTTGCCAATCATGAACTTGTATATTTCGGAGTTGTCGAGTTTTGGTGGCTGGGTCTGCAGGCCGGCCGGTGATTTCAACTGCTCGTATATCCTGCGCTGCCAATTCAGCCCTCGTGGTTCACGCTGTAATAGAGCATGCCATGCCTTTTCAGTGGTGCGGAAAGGGTCCTTTACAAATGCCCATGAGTTTGGGGATAGATTATCTCCAGATTTTCGGAAGGGGGGTAACATAAACGTAGGTGAACGCTCGGTGGTGTCCGTTAAGACATCCAGCAGCAATGAATCGGCCATATATGTAACAAGGCCCTTAGCGCGATAGATGTCTTCTTCGAACTTTGTTGCATGAGCCAGCGTATCAACGGCCTGTGGGCTCGAAAGCTGCTCCATTAGTTCAGACAGTAATCGCAGGTAATCAGCAGGTTTGAGTTGATCGAGTCTTAATTTCAACATCTGCTTTTTGGGAAGTTTATCTTTAAGGAATCGAACTAAAGCCATCTCAAGGGCGCTACCGACAATAAATAATTCGGCTGTTGTGGCCTGCATTCTTGTCGAGCCGGTGATTGCCATCGGACCGGTGGTCAAATCGAGTTTTGTGATGCGTGATTCATCTATTATTTCACGTGAGCGTTTGACATGACGGCGTAACACTTCGGTGGGATTGTTATAGACAAAAAAGACTCTTGCTCCGACATCAAGCCCTTCCCATGCGGTGCCGATTACGAAAGGAGTTTCCCCACCTTCGGTGATGGCCACAACGACATCGCCGGGCTGTACATTATGTTCTTTCAACTGGTGTCGTCCGAAGTCCGGAAAATCTTCGTACCCTTCGACCGATTTAATTAAAGCAAAATCCCCTCCGGCCATTACGCTGAATACCCGGTCTTCCAGGTCTGGAACATTTTCAGAGAGTATTTGATTTGAGTTTTGCCAAAACCGCCGCCATGCAGCTTCGAGAAGTATGCTCAGGCGTCCCGTGGCTCCGCAGCCGGTGAAGAAAATCCGCTTGTCGTTTCTCATTGCCTCGATAAACGCTTCAATGAGTTTCTGGAATGATTCCTGCTGGAGGACCTTTCCCATCGCCGGGGGGATATCATCATCTACCGACTGCAACAACCTTATCGCGGCGGGCAGATCGTCTTTGGCTGTTTGCGAGAGTGCTTTGGTTTTGGAGTGAGAAGACTCCGTAAGCAATTGGCCTAAACGAAAAGCTAGTTCCCGGCTTAAAAATTCTTTTGCCTTTTTAATTGCATCCGACATTACAACTCCTTGACACACATAAATCCAGAAACACTATTCGTATCATTTTATGTG
>JAVVFI010000485.1:0-3425 GCA_032250555.1 Sedimentisphaerales bacterium | reverse complement strand
TCGGACGGTTAATTTTTTATCATTTTTACCGCTTTCCGCAACAGGAACTAATTAGCAGTTGGCGAGCAAGTATTTTTATTGCCAAAAGAGATATTTCCGGATACGATGATGGGCATGGAAAGGGCTGAAATCAAGCTATGTGACGAAAGAGCATCAACTGAAATTTTTCTTGGCTACTTTAGAACACAAAGCACGTAAATGTAAGTTAGGTATCGAGAAAGGTTTTCTGTCAGGAATTGAGGAGCCGAGATATAAAGAAATTCACATCTATTGATGAAGTTATGGATTTTGCAATCAACTCAGAGATTGTAGCTCAGGATTTTTATATGAAATTGGCGGATTTTGTAGAGAAGCCTGAGATGGCCGAAGTTCTTTCAGATTTGGCCTTAGAAGAGTTGGGGCATAAGGTAAAGCTGGAAGCTGTTAAGGCCAGCGAAATCGAGATAGACGAGGAAGAAGTTGGCACCTTTGGTATCGCTGATAATGTGGAAGACGTCATACCAGATGCCAAGATGAGTTACATTGAGCTGCTGGTTGTAGGAATGAAAAGGGAGGAAGCCGCACGTAAGCTTTATACTGATTTGTCAAAAATAGTTCAGAAGCAGGAACTGAGAGATATTTTCCTGAAGCTGGCCCAGGAAGAAGCTAACCACAAACTGCGATTTGAAATTGAGTACGACTTGATGACGTTCTGAGGGGCTTTTCTATATCTGATAAATATAAAAGCCCCCGCCTTGAGAGAGTGTGGATAGAACAAAACAGGGGCTTAACGATTTCCATCCCTGGAACAAGACTTCCATCCCTGGAATACGAAGTAGGACTATTATCTAAGTTCCATCTGTGATATCTTATGTAACGGATTTTCCGAATGAAATATTTTTTAGCGCGTTCTTAAAATTGCTCTTCAAGATGAATTCGTCTTTTACGGAGCGGCTTTGCTGCTTGAGACTGGAAGATAAGGTGTTGTGTGTGATAATCTGTTATGGTTAGCGAGGCTCACTTTTTAGCCTTATATCTAACCAAGTGATTACCTGCTATATGGCTTTTATGCAAATTTGCGCAATTTCAAGCCAGCTACACATATACCGAGCATGCCAATTATCACGGAAGCGGGAACAGGAGTCAGTATGTACGTATCACTTTGGTCATTTCCCCAAGGCCCATCGATCCCCTGGACATGTACCCCGATTCGTAAACTTGGTGAAGTCCAACCGTCATAAGCGCCGGAACCGGTATAATATGCAGATGGATCAAAACCTACGTTTATTGAGTCAATGACATCAGTAAAAGTCATGCCATTTATCAGATCAAACACTATTCCCACAGACTCACCGGGTCCAACGCCTGAAGCTGCCCCTGGAACATTGCTGGCTGAACCGCTTGTGACAAAAGGAGGAGACACAGTATTTCCGCCGGGAAGATTTCCGAGAGAACTCGGGTAAGCAAAACTTACACCAGGATCAGAATTGTCAATGCTCGCTATTCCAAGCAATGCTCCATCGTCAAAGTAAATATCTGAAATATAAAAATCATAGGAACCAGTATTGCTGAAAGTAAAAAGTGCCTGATCATTTCCCGGATCGGTGACTTCAACTGAAAGCTGCGAAGCGACGATACCAGGCATACCCGAGTTATTTTCGACAACCGCCCAGGAATTAAACAAGTCTGCACGAGCCTCTGTTGAAAGAATAGCCCCGCAGATAAGGATAATGCTTAACAAGATAAAATGGTGTTTTATTTTTCTTATAGTTAACATTGCTGGTCTCCATTTCGAAATACCGACTCCACTGTAATCACGTTGGAGCCGTACCCATACTTCTGTTCCTCCGTTTACGTACAGAGCCACTTCTCAGCAACTCTATATTACTCCTCAATATTTTCAATTTTAGTAATCATGTCCAATAATGTCAAGTTTTTTTAAAAAATTTTGTATTTTTTGTGCCAAAATCATGTTTTTTTACTAAGAAAGCCGATAATTCACCGGAATCGAGTATTAATTAGAAGCCATCAACGCGTAAATTAAGGTCTAATTCGTTGTTTCGATAGGATGTGAGGAATTTTAGATTGGAATATAAGGTGTAATGTATGATAATCCGTTATGGTATTCGAGGCTTTTCCTTTTAGCCTTATATTTAACCAATTGATTACCTTCTGTACGGCTTTTATGCATATTTACGCAGCTTCAGACCAAGAACTCCTACTCCCATGCCGAGTATGCCAATTATTAACGATGGCGGAACAGGTGTCAGTAAGTACGTGTCACTTTGACCTTCTCCCCAAGGCCCATCGATTCCCTGGACATGTACTCCGATTCTTAAATTAGCCTGTGTCCAACCGTCATAAATACCGGAACCAGTATAATATGCAGATGGATCAAAACCAACATTCAATGCGTTAATGGTATCAGCAAAAGCATTGCCCCCTGCAAGATTAAAATATAATCCGACAGATTCACCTGGACCTATACCGTTAACTGCTCCCGGATCATTGTCTGCAGAGAAACTTGTCACAAAGGGAGGATACACAGTATTCCCTCCGGGAAAATTGCTCGGAGACGAAAAACCAAAACTTACTCCAGGATCAGAATTGTCAATACTCGCTATACCGAGCAGTGTTCCATCGTCAAAATAAATGTCCGAAATATAAAAAGAATAGGAACCGGTGTTTTTGAAAGTAAAAAGTACCTGCCCACTGATTCCGGGATCAGTGACTTCAACTGAAAGCTGCGAAGCGACGATACCAGGCATACCCGAATTATTTTCGACAACCGCCCAGGAATCGTATAAATCTGCACGAGCCTCAGTTGACAGAATAGCCACACAAACAAGAACAAGGTTTAATAAGATAATATGACGTTTCATTGTGCTTTTAGTTAACATTGTTATTCTCCTCTCATCCCAACAACCACTTCTGCCAAGATTTCCACAGGCAAAAGGCAATATACTTCATTATATAAGCCCTTTATCTAAATAGACTTACACCGCCTTGAAATCCGTTATGGGTAAATGCGTGCTTGGTAAAGCCCGAGGCTGCCACCTCCCTCATACACAAAGCATTACAGAACTCCCTAATTATTTTATTGTAGCAGTTATGCTCATTAATGTCAAGTCTTTTTCTAAGCTTTTGCATATTCGGGGCAAAATCAAGGTTAAATAGAGTAGTTAAAATCCCTTCCTTAGAGTATGAACTGGAAGCCCCGCCTTACTATCCTTAAGAGCATAAGTAAGGTCGATTTTGCCGTTTCGATGACCTGTGAGGTGTTTTCCTCAGGCGTATATTTGGCAATACCTGTTTTATTTCTTATATTTTGAATGGATAGTTCTAAGCTTTAATTCGATTAGAAATAGAATTTATTGATAGGAAAGAGAGAAAAAATGAAATCTAAAAGAAAAAAAAGCGGTTTTACATTAGTAGAAATTTTGATT
>JAVVFI010000484.1:0-3454 GCA_032250555.1 Sedimentisphaerales bacterium | reverse complement strand
GCTTTGGATGGCGGCCCTGAGGAGGCCCTTTGCATCGTAAGGAGTCGATGGCATTACAACATAAAGCCCGGGAGCGTGCATGAGCCATGCTTCGAGCGATTCAGAATGGTGAGCGGCGATACATCTGCCGACACCGCCTTCGGTTCGCAGTACCATTGGGACTTTTGCCTTGCCACCGAACATGTAGCGGTTATAGGCTCCGACATGAACAAGCTGGTCCATCGCAATGGTAACAAAATCGACATACATAATTTCAGCTATCGGCCTCATACCCCGAAGTGCCGCTCCGACGGCTGCACCGGCAATGGCGGCTTCTGATATCGCAGTATCGATAACTCTTTCGGTTCCGAATTCAGCCAAGAGTCCCCGTGTAGCCTGATATGCGCCGCCGTAAAGGCCGACGTCTTCACCCATTATGAAAACATTCTGGTCTCGCTTGAGCTCTTCGGCTTGAGCGGCAACAACGGCCTGGCCAATTGTCATAACATCCATGCCGAACTGAGTGTTAATCTGTCCTTTTGCCTGCTCGGTCGCTTCCTTTTTTGTTTTTGCCGTTGATGAAGCAAGGGCTGCCTGGAAGGCGGTAGTCGCTTCAGTAACCTTTGCTGCGAGTGCCTTGTCGGCTTCGATAAGATCAGCAGGATAAGTTTCATCGACATATACATCTTTTGTCAGGTCAGCGGTGTTGGGCCATGGACTGTCTATTCCAAACTTTGTTGCTGTTTCGATTGTATTAAAGGCTGTATCCTTTATCTTATCCAACTGCTCTTCAGTGCATAGTTTCTCTGTGATCAGCTTATTCCTTAGAACAGTAATAGGATCACGATCGTGCCAAGCCTTTTCTTCTGCCTTGGTTCTGTATGCACGCGGATCGCTCCGGCTGTGTCCATACCAACGATAGGTTTTTGCTTCAATAATTGTCATCTGGTTATCTTTTCTCGCTATTTCCACTGCCTTGCGGACAGCGAGAAAGACGGCAAGCGCATCCTGGCCGTCCACAATCATAGCGGGAACATCATAAGCAGCGGCCCTTCGGGCGATGTCTTCAATATTGCTTGCTTTGGTTGCACCGTCGATTTCACTGCCTGAGAACGGAACGCTCATTCCGTAAAGGTTATTTTCAATAATTGCCACGAGCGGCACGGCCAGTGTTGAGGCCATATTCATTGCCTCGTGAAAACTTCCGGTGTTTGTTGAGCCGTCCCCAAAGAAGGATAGCACGACTTTGCCGGTCTTTTTAGCCTTTTCCGCCATAGCAGCGCCTACGGCCGGGGCCTGGTTGCCGCCGACGATGCCGGTCGAACCGAGATTGTGGCACTTATCGACATCTGCAATGTGCATCGAGCCGCCTCTTCCCTTGCAATATCCGGTTTCTTTGCCCATCAATTCGGCCATCATTCGGTTCCAGTGGGTCTGGCGATCTTCTACACTGTCAGCATATTTATTGCCGATTGCACCGCAGTGGCCATGACCACGATGGGTTGAGCCGATTACATCGCCGCGCTCAATAGCGGCGGTTGCGCCTACGGCGACAGCTTCCTCGCCGGCGTAAAGGTGCGAGGCACCTTTTATGATATTCTGGCCCAAGAGATCGAAGACCTTCTCTTCGAAAAAACGAATCTCATAGATGGTCATGAGCCAGTCGGTTGCATTCTCAAGACTGATAACTCCGTCTTTTATTAGGTCGTTGACCTTTGGTTTCGGATTTTTTCGTGTATCCTCAATGCGAAAATCCATACTGTAAATCTCCTCATAATCTACTTTAACGTGGTAAAAACGTCGAATCAAACCTGTCAAAAACAATGAAAACCGATAGTATAGCATAACCTGGCAATAAATCAACCGGGTGGTTGGTATTTTGCCGTTTTTTTGGCAGATGGTGGTTTCGGAACCATAGCAACAGCGGTTCGCCTTTGAAAGGGTGAAATTCCTGATTAGCAGAATGGGCTGGAACAGGCAGGGAAATTCTGGTAAGATAAAGCCTATAGAATACCCCCATTGCTTAAGAAAAGCAAAACGGCAGGAGCGGATTATATAAGAATATCGAGTGAAAATATCAGAGGAACTTAAATATGAATAAAACCAAAAACGTCATAATATTATGTTTTAGTATTCTATTGATTGGTGGGATTTGCTATGGTGATGACTGGTCACAGTTTCGCGGGCCTAATCGGGATGGAAAATCTACGGAGACCGGGCTTTTGAAAAAATGGCCTGCAAGCGGGCCGAAAAAGCTATGGTCTGTGGAAGGCTTGGGTATAGGTTATTCTTCTGTGGCTATAGCGAGGGGATTCGTATATACGACTGGTATGATTGACGGAGAAGGATTTCTTTTCGCATATGATATTGAGGGGAATCTGAAATATAAAGAATCTTACGGGCCGGAATGGACACGTTCGTACAAGGGGACACGGACGACGCCTACGGTTGACGGCGATCGAGTATATGTATTCAGCGGCACCGGGAACATGGTGTGCTTTAAGAGCCGGACGGGTGAAAAGGTTTGGCAGGTTGATACTCTGACGAAGTTCGAGGGAAAGAACATTCGCTGGGGGATGAGCGGTTCGCCATTAATCGACGGGCGGAAGGTCTATTGTACGCCGGGCGGCAAAAAAGGCTCAATGGTCGCTTTGGATAAAATGACAGGCAGGACTATCTGGGCCAGTTCCGATCTGAATGAGCTATCGGCTTACAGTTCGCCTATTCTTATTGAAAGAGGTGGCAATCGCCTGCTTATAAATATGATCCAAAAATCTGTTATCTGTGTGAATGCAGACAACGGCAAGCTAATCTGGAAAGAACCTTACGTAACACCTTCAGATACCGGCGGCGCTACGCCGACCTATAAAGACGGGTGTGTATATGTGACAAGCGCAGTCGAGCGCGAGTTTACGAGAGGCGGAGTAATGTTCGAACTTTCGGCCGACGGGACATTGGTCAAAGAGAAATGGAACGACCAGACTCTCGACTGCGGCCACGGCGGGGTCATACTGGTGGACGGGTATCTGCACGGCTCGACCTTCGACGGTATTCCAAAGGGCGACTGGATCTGTCTTGACTGGGAAAGCGGACAAGTTATGTACAAAGCTGCCTGGAATGGAAATAAGGGCTCGATTATATATGCCGATGGTATGCTGTACTGTTATGATGAGAATACTGGAGATGTCGCTCTGGTGAAGCCTTCGCCAAAGGGCTTCGATATAGTTAGTTCTTTCACCATTATAGAAGGTGACGGCCAACACTGGGCACACCCAGCGATATCCGATGGTCGGCTTTATATCCGTCATGGTAATGCCATGATGGCATACGATATAAAAGGCGAATAGCTCTTGCGTATAGCAAGTATCATGCTACCGTCTGCGAACTCGCAGGCAATATTCGAGTGCTAATCGTCGTCACTTTTGTGATGCTTCTTTTCACTTTTTACCTGGCTCAGTGCTGTTAATCCACCAAT
>JAVVFI010000483.1:0-3476 GCA_032250555.1 Sedimentisphaerales bacterium | reverse complement strand
GGCGTGAGATAAAAGTAAATCATGTCTGTGAGGCGTTTGAATGCGGACCTATTGTAAATCCCGCAAACCTGCTTTCACAGGTACAGGGCTGTATCACGATGGGTTTGGGTCCTGCACTGCGTGAGGAAATGCAGTTTGAAGACGGCAAAATATTGAACGCCGGCTTTTTCGGATATAAAGTGCCTCGTTTCGAAGATGTCCCCAAAATCGAAGTGCATTTAATTAACAAAACTGACATACCCTCGGCGGGGGGCGGAGAGACGCCTATTATTGCCATTGCTCCTGCTATTGCCAACGCAGTCTTTGCTGCAACCGGTATCCGTGTTCGTTCCATGCCAATGCAAAGGGCCTTGTTCAGACAGTTGTAATATATTGAATGCCGACCCGAGGAAAATAAGATGGATGGAAATCGCTGCTCTATAGATATTAACCGGAAAATCGTAGAATTCATTGATAGCGGCCGGTCTTTCGCGGTGGCTTTGATACTGAAGGTGGAAGGTTCTACGCCGCGTAAGGCTGGAGTAAAAGCCGTAATAGATGATAAAGGCAAAATCTGGGGTACACTCGGTGGAGGTCAGGTAGAGGCCGAAGCTCAGCGCCGAGCAGTTGAGGTATGTAAATCGAAACATCCGATTGTTTTTGATATGAATCTCTACGGTGCTGACAGGGCCGATGATGTTCCTATCTGTGGAGGGTCTATGCGTCTGCTCATCGATCCTATGCCTGCAAAAGACAGGGCTTCTTACGCCCAGGTGGCTGAGGCTATGCTGCAGCGACAACGAGGTGTGATGCTTACTATTGTGCGCAGTGCTGAGCATACGGAAGTTCAGTCCCAATGGTTTCTGCAGGAGGACATACCATTGGATGCAGCATTTCCGGGTACAGATAACATTCGTTTCTGCCTGGCTCAGGAGAGTTCGCAGTTGTTCGTAGAAAACTCCGAAAATCCAAAGGTCTTTAAGGAAGTATTGGTTGAGCCGGTGATTCCCAAACCTCTTTTAGTAATAGCAGGGGGAGGGCACATCGGTCAGGCGCTTGCATTACAAGCAAGCCTTGTGGGATTTGATATTACAGTTATAGATGACCGGTCAGAATTCACTGATCCATCGCTTTTTCCGGAAGGGACGACAACCCTTGACGGTGATATTCCAAAACTTATTACTGCTCAGCCCATCGCAGGCGATACCTATATAGTGCTTGTCACGCGCGGACACAAGCTTGATGCAGAGAGCCTCGAAGCATGTATCCATACTCCTGCAGCTTATATTGGCATGATTGGCAGCAAGCGAAAAGTGGCTCTGATTCGCAAGAATTTTATTGAATCCGGCCTTGCCACTGAAGAAGAATTTGGACGGATTCATGCGCCGATAGGTCTGGATATCGGTGCGGTTACCGTACCGGAAATTGCTGCGAGCATTACTGCTGAGTTAATAGCTGTCCGCCGCAAAAGAAATCCTGACTTGTCAACCGGCCTAAAGGGACTTCAATGATTTGTGCGATAGTACTTGCCGCGGGTCAGTCACAGCGAATGGGAGTACAGAAACTTCTTTTGCCCTTCGGCAGTAAAACAGTCATTACTCACATAGTCGATCAGCTTACTGCAAGCTCTGTTGATGGGGTTCATGTGGTTGTGGGCTGTCATGGTGAACGAGTAAGCCGGGAATTGTCCGATCGACCGGTTTCTATCGTTAATAATTCACACTACAAATCCGGCATGTTGTCTTCCGTACGTTGTGGGATAAATGCAATAACGCAGCAATCTAAGGCTATTTTAGTAGCACTGGGAGATCAGCCGTCTCTTACCTCAAAATTAATCGACCAAATGCTGCAAACTTTTGCTTCTACTGAAAAGCATATTCTCGTGCCTCTCTATAAAGGCAAACGCGGTCATCCCATCATATTTTCAGCAGCCTATCGCGAAGAGATTTTGACGCACTATGATAATGTTGGTTTGCGAGGGCTTTTATATGACCACAAGGATGATATCTTTGAGTTGCCTGTAGCAACATCCGGGGTACTTTCGGATATGGATTATCCGGAAGACTATCAGCGGGAAATTGCCTTACTTAAAGAAAAAAATGAAGAGGACGCTCCCTTCGAAGAACAGGTGAAATAAATGTAACTTACTAATGCTTTTAAAGCCAACAAACGAGGCCGATGTACGACTATGAATTGATGATATGAATTGCATAATCATCAGTGGAATCCGGTATCCGGAAATTCGTCTTCCCGTTTCTTATCTATATATATTTTGAACCGACCGATCCCAACAGCTCCACAGTTCCTGATAAACAAATAAGAGCTCATCTCGGCAGCCATGGAATAATCACATCATAGTTCGGCTGGGCATTGCGGTGCCATTTCAAGGTCCACAAGTCGTACAATCCAACCTTCCGCATCGAACTGTCCATAAAGCACATGTTAATGGCCCGACTATGCCGGTCTATGGCGAAGCGGCACATACTGCTGCTCCATGCTGCTGTGGGATTGATCTCCCACCAATCGCGCATGATAGGGGGTTTACTCTCACTCTCAAACGAGGGGTGGGCAGGATCAGGACGAGTCGCAGGCTGACCTCCATACCAGGTACAATCGCCCAGTATGGGGATACCGCTGGAGTTTTTGCTGAGGTCGGTTTTCCAATGCAGCTCCGGCGCATCCAGCCACCCGTCATCTCCCGGCTCCAGAGTATTGATCCAGTGATTGACGCCATAGCTTCCGTAATCGCCTTCAAAGAAGTATTTTGTGGGGATTCCCGGTCCCCAGACTCGCTTGGCGCTGCCATAACGCCTCCAGTTGGGATTTCCGGTTGCCGGGTCCTCCAGAAAACAGGGCTGAGTAGCTTCCGGGCAAGTGCGGAATTTTCCCATGTTACCATACAACAGCTCTAAAGCCCGCATCCAGGTGCCGGCGGGATCCTGTCTTTGACAATACTCGATCCAGTACTCGTTGTTGTTATCCATCGTGTACATTGCGATGATTGTTGCCCACTGCTTGAGATTGGTCTGGCATGCTGTGCCCCGAGCCTGGGCTCGAGCCTTGGACAAAGCCGGGATTAACAAAGCCAATAACAGGGCAATGACAGAGATTACAACCAGCAATTCAATCAGGGTAAACGCATTTCGCTTTTTCATAAGTACCTCTTTATGTTGCAGTCGCATCATGATTGTATATCAGAGCATCAACAAACAGCACATCTTTCTTCTGCTTATTAGTATCTCTTACGGGACTTTATCAGATTCCGGCCAGAGTGAGTTTATGATATTTAAGGTTCGGTTGACAAGAAGATTTCCGCCTTCCGGGCCGACCAGACTGCTGTGGACAATAGCGCTGTAGTGGCCTCCACGAATTGCCTTTTCTGTTGGGAGATAAGTTCCCGGTCCCACTAATTGCACTACAAATGTCTGAGCCGCTTTGCTGCGGGCTTTCATTCGAATTCCATAGTCAGTGAATAGCTCAAAGGAGTTTGTGCATAT
>JAVVFI010000482.1:0-3491 GCA_032250555.1 Sedimentisphaerales bacterium | reverse complement strand
ATTTAGCCCCTTAATTTATTAAGCGGGTTCAATCTAATTAATCAATTCTCTAATTCCCTTTTTCCTTCCAATCTCTAATTCTCCAATTCCCAAATTCTGTATTTTTCCTTGCCATGTTCAAACATTCTTACCATAATATCATATCGATAGCTAATCATATCTTTTAATCGAACTTGGAATTTCTTTCATGAATAAATATGGACAGAAGCGTCTTGAAGAACTACTTGATATGGTAAAAGAGTATGGTTTGGGCAAAACTTCTCTTTCTAACAGTGTTACGACTAATTGGATTGTATTCACAGGTACATATTCGTCAGGAAAAACAACACTTGTTAAGGATTTAGCGGAATCTATCGATGTACATTTTCATCAAGAACCTGCCCGTGTTTTTATTGAAAAACAACTTCAGTTAGGCTATACAAATGCAGAGATTTGGTCCGATGTGGAGTCAACGGTGATGCCAGTCCATAAATTGCGTGTCGAATTGGAGTACTCTATAGATATTAAAGAACTCGTTCTTCTTGACACAGCCATCCCTGACACTCTGCCTTATGCGTTGTTGTATGGAATTAATCCAGAGGAAATCATCAAAGCAAGTAGTTTTTTCCGATACAGGGAACCGGTCTTTCTGGTGGAGCCACTTCCCTTTGAGTCCGATGAAATTAGAAACTTAAATTCTCAGGAAAGATTCGCTTTACATTATCTTCGAGAAAAGATATACCTAACTCTTGGGTATCGTGTGGTTGTTGTTCCCATTCTTGACAGAATTAAACGCCGAGATTTTGTACTACAATGTTTGCATGAAATGCCAGACAGTCTATAGGTAAATCAACTTATACGATATTTCAATATAGAATATAATAATAGTGACTGAAATTTTCTCGAGTAGGAGTCTATAGAAAATGGCGGTATTAAGTGATAAAACCATCAAAGACAAGATTGCGAATAATGAATTGATCCCCAACGGAAAAGCTGATAACGCAACGCATTGTTCATATGAGTTCACTGCGGAATTAATGCTGCGGGGAGGTTCAAACCAAGCCAAAGAAATAACTGAACCAGGAATACCTGTTGAACCAGCTCAGCTTGTCTGGATTAGAGCACGCGAGGAAATTTCTGTGCCTGCAAGCATGGTTGGTCTCTGGATTCAAACTCAAACACTGGCTCGGCAGGGACTTTTGCTTCTTAACATTACTCTAATTGAGCCAGGATATGAAGGTCCGCTAACGGCAGTGCTTGTCAACTTTGGAAACAAGAAAGTTATTATCAGGCCGGATACAAAGATAGCTAAGGTTGTTTTTCTAACTCTTGATAGTAAGGCTGATAAGTTAGTGGAAAAGAGGGACTCTAAGACCTACGATGCTAAGCTTTTAGAGATGGCAGCTAATGCTCCAACGTCTTTTCTGCAATTGGAGTCATTTTTGCCAAATATCGAAGAAAGAGCCAAAGCAAGAATTATGGCTATGGACAAAGAAGTCGAACTTAATGTTGGAAACATAGTTAATGATGCCCAATTTAAACTCCAACATGAATTAGGGGAACAAATGAAGAGAACTTTTTTCAAAGGGCACATTGGTCTGATTGCCGGTTTTTTATTTGGATGTCTTGCTGTTCTTTTTTTGATGACGACTATCTTACCTCGTTTTGCGGCAGAATATTCGGGAGTTGAAGAAATAGCTAAAAAAGCATCCATTGTTCAACAAGCCAAAACAATTACTGATCTGAGTACACAACTCCACACCATGGAAACAGAGATCGAATCCCTTAAGAAACAGATTCAGGCCGATACTGCTAACACAAATCACTTATCCGACACAAACAACGCTGATCCAAACCAATGAGTGAGCAATCAAGACACCCAACAGGAATAGTATATGGAAATCGCGTGTGGCCGGCAATGGCTGGGTATGAGTTGGTCTCGAAATACTATGACGAGTGGTACTGGCAATCATTTTGGATGGCTAACGAACGGCCTCTGATTGTTCAAGAGCTTATGAGGTTACGTGATTGTGCCGCTCCTGCGCTCGATGTAGGAACAGGAACCGGATTATATCTCTTGGAATTATTACGCATGGGTATCGAATGTGCGGGTGTTGATGTAAGCCAAGCAATGCTTGTTGAGGCCAAGAAAAAGCTACCTATTTCAGTACGTTTAGTTTGCGCCTCTGTCGAAAAACTCCCTTTTCCAGATAAAGAATTTAACTTGGTTACCGCATGCCGCGTGTTTTCACACGTAGCCAACCTAAATATCGCAATCAAGGAGCTTAGCCGTGTTACAAACATAGACGGCAACTTGATTTTCTCAGATGTCAGTGCATCTCACAACTATACAACAACGCGCATCCCAACACCTGATGGTGATATTCATATTGAGACATATAAACATACAATAGATCAGTTTGTAGCAGCGGCAGAACATTCTGGGTGCTGGAAAGTAGATCATTTTAAATCAATTTCTTACAAAGATTTGTTATGGAAACCTCAGTTATCTGAATACTCTGCTATTGACGCCTCTTCGGAAAGACCAATATTCTTTTATGGTGTTCTTACTCGTCTGAAATAAAAGCAATATTGCTCTAATCATCAAAAGCAAAAAAGCACCGAAAGCTTGTCCTGAGCTTGTCGAACGGTTCAACCACAAACTTTTCCCCTTTTCTGAGATGCAATGCATCCTGGGGGGGATTCTCACCCAAAATCTTTATTTCCTTTATTCTTGTGACTTATGCACATGTACCTTATACTGCTTAGAACACCTTTGAGGCTGTTTTCGGCATGGTTCAGAACAGGATAACACTTTTCTATGCCCTACAATTTACCATTTTCTCCACAACTCCTCTTTTGATAGACTGTTATGATTGTTCGTGGCCATTGCAGCAGCTTGAAAAGTGTTACCTTTGAGCATATGAAATTGAACCATGCCCTGTTTTCAGTCAAAAGTGCGCATAGTGAAAAACAAAAATAAAATATTTCAAAAATTTTTATCTCCTTCTTAAATAACGACTTACGAGCGACGAGCCACAAGAAACGGATAATTTTTCGGCTCAATTCTGCACACTGCTCTAATTATAGAAAGGGTCTTTTGGAATTTACCCTCGATTGGTGCTCACTTGCTTCTGAGTTTACCCTCGGGTGTGCTTACCTGTTCTTCTGCCGGGGGTCGGGGGCCCCTCACTTAAGACAACATGAAACTGTAGCAAAGCGAAAGTCCTGAGCGTAATCGAAGGATCCGAGATATGTAATATGATATACCCAATAGTAACCGATCATGACCGGCTAAGTCACGTAACGATAAATGTTTATGATTTTCATATTATAATGTATTTTTATATAGGGGCAAATTATGCAAAACAAACCCAATTTTTAGCGATACCAAATGATGTAAATACTTTATATACAAAGAAATACGAGGGTAATAGATGTAAAATAGTCACGAAAAAACAAACCCAATACAAACCCAATACAAAGCCAATCAAACCCAATTTCAAAATACA
>JAVVFI010000481.1:0-3501 GCA_032250555.1 Sedimentisphaerales bacterium | reverse complement strand
CCAAAAAGCCCTGTGGATAACCGCAGGGCTTTTTGATTAAAGTACAATTAAATTTGCCCTGAACTTGGTCGAATTAACCACTAATCCTGGGCCAAAGCCTTCATTAATCTTGCTTAGCCATTACCTTCTTTCTTCTATTCCTTTTCCTGACGATAAAGCCGGCCGGAATGATGAAAAAGCACAAACCCAAACCGGCAACACCAGCTTTCACCTCTACGGGAATAAACTGAAGAAAGTCGCTGAGGTTCAATTCCGTGTAACCTTCGGGCGCTTTGGTGTCAAAGATGTCCTCATCAAGTTTAATATGGTAGTCATGAAAAGTATTGACTTCGTGCAGATTCAGTTCGTTGAACATGGACCCAAAGCTCTTGCCGAGTAAAAAATCACCTTCAACCCGCACAGGCAGTTGCTCTTCAATCCCGATCCAGACTTTACCTTTTAAGCTCTTAATATCAATAAAGACCTTAGGTGCAATTTCTTTGAAGGGTTCAGTGTCTTGGAACTCGAAGACTTCAACTTCGACGCCGTTGATAGTCTCTCGTCCCAGCTTCTGATGCTCGCCCCCCAAAAGGAGGTTCATAATACCTTTTGGACTCAGGTTCTCCAGTAGTAGCATTTGTTTATCAGTAGAGGCCATCTTCCCATACTTCTTAGCAGGAGGAATAACAAGAAGGGTTTGTTGGTTCGGCCGATTGAAAGTGATGCGATAAACCAGTTTGTCCCCTACGTAGCCTTCCTCAACTAAGCCGTGTTGCTTTGAAACATATTTCACGAGGTCGAAATCGGCCTTGAATCCATTATTCATTTCGAGTATTTCGCCGTCCTTGTCCGAATACGTAAAGGTTTTTGTACCTCGTATTATCATTGTCTCAATGTCAGCGACTTTTTGCTGGACATCTGCCAGTACAACCCCTCCGTTTTTCGATCTACTGAAGGGGCTAAATAAAACCAACGCTGCTGCAAGTGCGACTACCGCCACTGCTGAATATCTTGTAACTTTACTTTCCATGATAATTCTCCATATATTGTATTGTGGTTTCGGTTTGAAATTCGCTTGTGATTGTTTGTGTAATTTATTCAGGATATACTTTTCTCTCCATTTCTCTGCATCGAATTTTACTCTGCCTAAATCAGTCGCCCGTGAAATGGTCTCATCAAGCCACTTTTCGTCTTTTGGCTCTTTCATAACTTCACCTCCACAGAGCCTTTTTGAAGCAGCTTTTTGGCTATGAGCTTTTTGGCCCTTCTGAGTCTGCCGTTTACGGCTTCCTGAGAAATGCCAAGCATGTCTGATATCTGTTGGTAGCTCATTTTGTCGTAATACCTCAGGTAAATCACTTCTCGTATCTTAACCGGCAATTCCAAAATAATACTTCTCACTACTTCAACGTTGTTGTTTTCTTTGCTCTCATCGTTCGATACAGAATCAAAGTTTTCTATTGGAATAAGCTTATCCCGTTTTTTTGCCTTTGCCATATCGCTGGCTATATTGCGGCTGATTCTCGCCAACCACCGGCCGAAATGGTTTGCGTTCTTCAGCTTTGAAATATCGCGAAAGGCAACGAAAAATGCTTCCTGGGCCGCATCTTCTGCAAGGCCTCGATCGGTTAACTGAGAGTATGCAATCGCAACCATGGCTGAGTAATATCGCTCACACAAACTGCCGAAGCTATCGGCATCGCCGTTCGAAGCAGCCTGAACCAGGTTTTGTTCTCTGTTGTCTTTCACGTATCTATTATATAAGTCTCTCTCAGGGGCCATAATCGGGCGCAAAAAATCTCACCCAAACTGGTTTTCTTGTGATAATCCAAGTGTCGAATGAAAAGAATCTATTTAAAGATGTCATTATCACATAACTGTTACATTATGCTACAGGCCATATATCCTTTTGGGATTCTCCTCCCATATCGCCTTTTGCTCATGATCTGAAAGCTGCCCAATGAAATCAGCGGCTATACTTACGACGCTGCTGTATTCTCCCGCCAGCGTACAGACCGGCCAGTCCGAACCTATGGTCAGTCTGCAAACGCTGAAGGGATTCATCAATACTGGCCAGAATTCGTTCGTAGCTGAAATCGAATTTGTCCACATCATAGCGACCGCATTTCGTAGCCAGGAAAACTTTATCTCTCTTGCCTTTTAATGCCGCACCCAAACGTTTCTCCGCCAGAGTCACGCCGTACATGGGTGCTACGTCGAAGTAGTTTACTCCATGATCGATGGCATAATGAACCGCTCGGATTCCCTCCTCGGGATCAGCAGGATCGAACACCCCGCCCAACGGCGAAGCGCCGTAGCCCAGAATCGAAACCTTCATTCCTGTTTTGCCTAATGTTCGGTATTCCACTTTCTAATGCTCCTGTTAAAAAAACTCAAATTTTTCAGATAACCTTACCCGGCGACCCCTCCGGATGACATTTTTTTTCATTATACAGCACCCCCTTATTGCGCCTACTGTTTTTACGGTTTTTTCCATCCCCGACAGCATTTCCAGTCCTTGTTGCTTAAAAACGCGACCGTCGGGTTAATCACCTAAAGCCGCCCCCGTTCTTTGCCGATAAAAAAAGCCGATAAAACGTCTGTGGGGCCTTAAATATAATATAGCGTACCTTACAAAATGAATAATATTAAACTTACATTAATACCCCTGATTTTACTCGTAACCGGCTGTAGTTTCTCCATCGGCTCATACGAGAGCGGCCTCTGGTACGACCAGGACAAAAGAGCGTACAACCCAAACGGATTCGGAATAAAAGCCGATATAGTACCCGGAAATATGATTATTCCCATTCCCAAACTCGGCGCACACCGATGGGACGATCCTTGGTTAATAGTAAGGGCCCCGATAATCGCGCCATTTATTTCATTTACGATGGCAGACAAGGGTGGCTACGTGGGCATGAAAGGCTTTGAGGTCTCTCAAAACAACAAACAATATTACTGGTGGCTCAATAGAAAAGAATTACCTCCCAGAGGTAAATCTTATGTTTACTTCACACCCGAAGCAGTTATTAGAACAAAACGATATACACAGCAGGAATATGACCCCGGTGACCCGCTCGTGACTACCCACATACCTTCGTGGGTAGATGGCGTGCCTGAATGGGTGCAAGAGCTTCCTCCATGGCAGTCACCCTAAGGCTGTCGAACATCGAAGTATTACATTTAAGCCGAGTTCAAAATCCTGACTCCTCACTCCTTGCTTTATAAATTCTAAATTTCTCGTTACTCCCTTCTCTTCTACTGCCTTTTATATATAGAGACGCGGCTGATTAAGGCCGCAAAATAAAAAGTTCATACTGTAGCCAAACTAATTTGAAAGGAGTACTAAAATGAAAACGCTAATAGTTACTATCATAGCTGCCATACTAACAATCTCACTTTCCGGCTGTACCTTTGTCAGGGAATACTACCGCGGTCCCGCTCACCACGAAGTAATCGTAACAAGCCCGAGGCATCTGCCCGTCAGATACGAACGCTGGCATCGTCCCTACGCCGGCC
>JAVVFI010000480.1:0-3503 GCA_032250555.1 Sedimentisphaerales bacterium | reverse complement strand
GATTTACCGCCTTATTATCAGATAAAAGATTTCCAGGAAACCTACGGAAATTTTACAGACTCGACAAAACTCTCGCCAGGCATGATAGAGAAAATCGACGGCTATACACTGCACGTACTGCCCCACACAAAGTTGTTTGGTTATATGCGAATGGTAGGTCTGTGGAACAAGCTTCGGCTTATTCGACCGGATATTGTCCAGTGTCAGTCATCAATAGGATGGATTCCTCTTGACGCCGCATTGGCCAAACCATTTTTCAGTTATAAACTCTTCACGGAAAACCATATGCACGCATCGGTTTTTCCCCTTGCCAATCGCAAGGTTTCTTTCTGGAACAAAGAAAGGCTGCGATGCATTACTAAAAGATTTATTCCTGGTCGATTTGTTAGCTTCTTCACTCAAAAATGTTATGGGATAACTACCGATTGTGCCGACATAGCTGTTCGCTTCTTTGGGGTTCAAAAAAGTAAAATTGATGTCTGTCTTTTAGGCGTATGTACAGAGATATTTAAACCCATAAGCGGCAATGAAGATTTACGTATGCGCACAGAATTGCGCAAACATTTCGGCTTTTCCAACAATGAAATAGTGTGCATATATACAGGAAGATTCAGCGAAGATAAGAATCCACTTGCTCTCGCAAGAGCAGTAACAAATCTTAGAAAAATGGGAGAACCTTTCTGTGGTCTATTTGTTGGTAACGGGACACAGTCAGAAGCTATCCATAATTGCCCTGGCTGTGTAGTTCATCCATTCGTTCCTTTTCAAGAATTGGGTGATTTTTACCGCTCTTCAGACATAGGTGTTTGGCCCACACAGGAATCTACATCTATGCTAGATGCTGCAGCTTGCGGCTTACCAATCGTGGTGAACGATACCATGGTCGCTATTGAGCGCATTAAAGGCAATGGGATTACCTACAAACTAAACGATGTTAATGATTTAGTACGGGCATTACACTCTCTCCGCAATCCACAAGAGCGAATACTTTTAGGTTCTTATGGTGCTAAAAAGATGATGCACAAATTCAGCTGGGAATCTATGGCCAAACGCAGGCTCGCCGACTATAAGGCAGCACTGAATTCCCGGAAAAATAAGCAATGATCCTCTTAATATAGCCAGACATTGATTTTAATGTTATCAAAGAATTAAATCCCCGATTAGAACTATCGAGTGAAAATTCAATCACCACAGAAAAGGCATGAAAGACACCACACAAAAATAGAAATCAAATAGAAAAAATGTTAAGTGCAAACAAACCACTCATGCTCAATTTAGGATGTGGCACCCGCACACATGATGCGTGGATAAATATTGACTTCTCTCTTAAGGCAATCTTAAGAGATTTATTCTTTGTTCGCCCTTTTATTTCAACACAAAATCCGGTCGGCTATATGAATCACGACCTACGGCGTGGCATACCTTTCCCCAACGGAGTAGTCGATGTCGTATATGCCTCACATGTCCTGGAGCATCTGGTACGTAAAGAAGCCCTATCATTTATGAAGGAAATACACCGTGTCTTAAAACCGAATGGTATTATACGTATTGTAGTTCCCGATTTAGAAAAAGCAGTGATAACATATCTCAATGCATTACACACATTGCGTTCAGACAATACAGATAGCCAAGAGAATAAAGACCAACATGAGTGGGCAACAATAATGCTTGTAGACCAGATGGTTCGAACTCAGCCAGGAGGTGAAATGGCAAGTTGGCTGCGTGAACATAGGCAATCAAAGATTGTTCAATCCATGGAGGGTATCTTTTTAGATATTGCCAATAGTGATAATTCCTTTGAGGGACGTAGAGGACTTAAGGCACGAGTGATTAATATTTTACGTCCCAAAGATCCCGCCAAAAATGGGGAATTGCACCGTTGGATGTATGACGACATTTCACTTGGCCATTTGTTTACACAAGCAGGCTTTAAAGATGTGCAGCGTATGTCACATTTGAGAAGCCGTATATCTGAATGGACAAATTATTATTTAGACAACAACGAGGATTCCAGCCCGCATCAACCTAATTCTATTTGGATGGAAGCTGTTAAGTAATGGGTTAGTAATGATGATCTAAACCTGATTCATATGTCTACTATACATAAATACTCATAGTAACCTATAATCGAAGAAATGAATATTCTACACCTGAGTACAAATGATGTTGGTGGTGCTGGGAAAGCAGCAAATCGCCTTCATAGAAATCTCCTTGATCTTGGCTTGAATTCCGAAATGATAGTAATGAATCGGAAAACAATAAATAGCGATGTTATTGCATTTCAGAACAGGTGGTCCTTTCGAAAATTTAGAAGTAATGTCAGCAAGTACTTCTTAAAGCTGCAAACAGATCCCAAATACTACTTTCAAAATCAGAGCTATTCTCTTTTAAAAAAGAATGCCGATTTGTATAGCAAGTTATCTTCTAAGCCTGATATTATTATAGCTCACTGGATATCCAATTTCGTAACGATCGAGAATTTATATCAACTAAGCTTATGCGGCAGTGTGCCAGTAGTATGGTATTTAATGGACATGGCCCCTCTTACCGGCGGATGCCATTACGCCTGGGATTGCAATGGATATATGAACCAATGCGGAAATTGTCCAGCCTTACACTCAAATCAACCATTCGATTTGTCTTATAAAAACTTGCAAAAGAAACGTGACTTAATTCAAAAAATGAACCTTACAGTTGTTTCAGCAAGTAGCTGGCTCACCCGGCAGGCAAAAAAAGCAACCGTCTTTAACGGCAAGAGAATCGAACAGATAATGCTCGGCGTGGATGCCGAAATATTTAAGCCCATATCTCGAGATGTTGCCAGGAAGAAACTTAAGCTTCCACCTGAACCGAAGATAGTATTTTTCGGTGCTCAATCCAAGGAAGAACGTAAAGGAATGTTATATTTAATAGAAGCTCTAAAATCTCTAAAAAAACATTTGGGCGATGAAACAAAAGGAATATTGATTATTACCGCCGGTAATATATCTGAAATCGAGCCTTTTCTTATTAAGAACTTTCAGCACAGACATCTGGGATTTTTGGCAGGCGATAGAATGCTTGCAACAGCATATCAGGCTGCTGATGTATTTATCTGCCCATCTATTGAGGATTCTGGACCGATGATGATTAACGAATCGATTATGTGCGGTACTCCCGTCGTATCCTTCGAAATGGGGGTATCGCTCGATTTGGTACAAACAGGAAAAACAGGCTATCGAGCAAAACTAAAAAATAGTGAAGATTTGGGAAAGGGCATAATATTTGTTCTTGGCCTCAATTCAAATGAAGCTGGAAATATGTTTAAGCAATGTCAAGCTATAGGAGCACAATTTTGTAATCATCAAGTCCAAGCAGGTGCTTTCAAGAGACTATTCGAGTCGATCTTAGGAGATAGTGTGAACTAATCAACAATGTAGACTAATAGTTTTGTAATGCTTCAGTCGGAATTGGACATTTCCTGAAAATGATTTAGTATGTAGATCTAAGAAAGGAAATGGACA
>JAVVFI010000047.1:0-19360 GCA_032250555.1 Sedimentisphaerales bacterium | reverse complement strand
AACCTTATGAACCGTCTGCATCATCGCATTGGGCGCATCGGCCTGGAAGATATTTCGTCCCATATCCACACCTGATGCACCTTCCTGGACGGCATTGTATGCCATTGTCAGCGCATCGAGTACGGGAATTTTCTTTCCGCCGGCCATTACAATAGGAACGGGGCATGAGGCCGTTATAGTTTCAAAACCTTCCGGAACATAATAGGTCTTAATAATCTGCGCTCCTAGCTCTGCACAGATTCTACACGCCAGGCGGAAATATCTTGCATCCCGGACCATATCTTTGCCAACCGCCGTTACAGCCATTGTCGGGATACCATACCGCAGTCCCATATCCACCAGCCGGGTCATATTATGTACCGAACGGGTTTCGAATTCGCCGCCTATAAATACCTGCAAGGTAATGGCCGAGACATTCATACGAATCGCGTCCTCAATATCAACGGCCAACTGCTCATCCGAAAGCTCCTTGAGTATGCTTGGCCCGCCGCTGCAGCGCATCACGACAGGTTTGGTCAGTGAAGGCGGCACAGAGGTTCGCAGAATTCCACGAGTGAGCATTATAGCGTCGGCATAGTACATCAGCGGCACGATGGTCAGATCGATTCGTTCGAGTCCGGTCGTAGGGCCCTGAAAGTAGCCGTGGTCAATCGCAAACATTACCGTCCGGCCTGTATCAGGATTAAATATCCTTGAAAGCCGGTTTTTCATTCCCCAGTCGAGAGAGCCGGACCCTTTTAGGAAAAAGCCCTCGGTCTTCATGGGAACATTTTCATAGAATTTTTTTTCTCCTTTTGCAGAGTCTGTTTCAGGCATAATTCTTTCCTTTCTTTCAATCCGCTTTGTTTCTTTTCACAGCCCACATCGTACCGGTGACAAAGTAAATCAAAGTTGGCCAGATAAGTATATTTTTGAAAGCAGCGAAGTTCTGTTCGTATTGACCATTGCCGGTAACGAACACCCAAATCGGCAGAACGAAACACGTAAGCAGTGCCGCGGCCGCAATAATCCCAGAAGCCCACAACACAGGGTCTTTGCCGGTATCACTTTTTGCCTCAGACCGACTGTTAGCTTCAGGTTCGCTCGGCGTTGATTCTGAACCGGCCTTCCGAGGAACCTGTTCCTCCGCCTGCTTATCAAACTTCTCACGGGCACCCGCCATCGAAGCAAAGATGATATAGAGCACCGCTGTCAACACCCAGACCGGCACAAACAAGAAGAAAAGGTGCAGAATTCCGGTCTGCTCAAGGATCAAAGCCGTCGCGATGGCAATACCCCAGCTAAGCAGGGCCGGCCAGTTCACCAGCAGCTTCTTTCGTGAGGCCCAGAATTGGGTCAAGCCGATCTTGGGAAAAAACCAGTGCTCAACAAAAACAATTGCCCCGACTGGCATAAGCAACAGGCCATAATAGCCAACGAAATCAAGCAGTTTCGTAAATACAAACGGAGAGCACGCAATTGCAGTTGTAATAGCCCCTGCAACGAGTGTTACCAGCCATCGAGGCCATCCGGGAGTTACCGCCTGAAAGGCCAGTCCCGCCCGGTATAGCGTCGGATTCGAAGTTGTCCAGCCGGCAATGACCACGGCAATAATTCCCGATACGCCGAGGGCCTGCGAGGCAACCCCGCCGGCATCAAGCTCACCCATAGTTTTACCTAGGATAATCGCCGTCGCTGCACCCATAATACCCGCACAAATCCACGCCAAATAATGGCCGAGAAACATCCCGAAGGCCGAATATAAACCATAAGATGACTTCTTAGCGTAGCGCAGAAGCGCCATATCCGACAGCCCGCCGTGCATCGCCAGATTACAAATCCAAGCAAAAGCAGCCACTTGCCAGAATGTAATTTGCGGATTGCCTGCCGGCGCCACGCCCGTCCAAATCGACTTGTTTGCCAGTGTCCAGAAATCCTGAAAACTGCCAATTTTATGGCCGAGTTCCTGGGTCGCCAGGCCAGGCAACATTGCAACTCCTCCGGCTATGAACATCAGAAACATCCAGGGCGAGCAGACCTCCGCAAATTGTGCCAGCTTCTTGAAGCCCAGAATCGCAAGAGTAACCACAACCGCACCAACGCCGATTACAACCAGAACGAATCTTATATCCGTCGGGAACCATCCTGTTTGCTCCTCGATGCCGAATGGGATTCGAACCGCCGAGGCCGAGACCGTAATCATACAACCGGCCAGGATGCAGAACAACACGGCATTGAGAACATTATAAATCGTTGTAGTAACCGGCCCGGCGACCTTTCGAAGATACCAGTACAACGTCAGCCGGGTCCGAACGGCTATCGGAGCGCAGACGAATGTCCAGGTTAGCACAGCCATCAGGTTACCAAGAAGCAACCCTACAAATACATCAAAAGCGCTTGCGCCCCAGGCGACAAACAGTGCTCCTATGACGAACTCGGTACCTGCGACGTGCTCACCGGCAAAAATGCCAGCAAAATGTTTGCCGGGCTGAAGCTTGTTCTCCGAGACCGGCTCACGCTCAAATTCATAAAGTAAATCCATTCCCTTTATAGCGCCACTTTCGCTGTCTGTTGACATTTGTTCCCCTTTCCGTCTATAGATTTATTTAACCTTGCCTTTTATTTGTCACCTTGGCCTCGTAGTCCTTCACTTCTTTCAACCAGTCCGGCCCCGGTGGGACTTCCATTTTTGTGCAGTAGTAATCCCATACCGCGCCGAAGGGCATTGTCTTTAGCTCTTCGAGCATCGCCAGACGCTCTGTATAATTATCTGCAAGCTCCATCTCCCTGAGCATCTGCACCGGTTCGAGAAGGGCAATCAGCAGCGCCTTTATCATGCAACGCGTGCCGATGACCCATGCGGCTATGCGGTTAATGCTGGCATCGAAAAAGTCAAGGCCGATGTGTACTCTTTGAAGATAATCACCGCGGACAATCTGCTGGGCAATTGCACGAAGCTCATCCGAGAGAATAACGACATGGTCGCTGTCCCAGCGTACGCCCCTGCTAACGTGGAGCAGTATTTCATCGAGAAATGTCAGAACAGACGATATCTTGTCGGAAACCACTTCTGTCGGATGAAAATGTCCGGTGTCGAGGCAGAGCAGTTTTTTATTTTCGAGGGCATAACTCATATAGAATTCATGAGAGCCGACAACATAACTTTCCGATCCGATACCGAAGAGCTTGCACTCGACTGCATCAAGAAGGCAGTTTCTATCCATCGGTTCGGCGAATATCTCATCCAGCGATTGTTTGAGACGCTGGCGAGGTCCCTTGCGGTCAACGGGAACATCTTTATATCCATCGGGAATCCATACATTAGTGACACAGGGTGTCCTCAACTGCTTTCCCATTGCAGCTCCGATTTTTCGGCATACGATACCGTGCTCGATCCAGAATCTGCGAACCTGCTCGTCGGCGCTGGATAAAGTGAAACCGCTTTCGGCTTTCGGATGTGAAAAGAAGGAACCGTTAAAATCCATTCCCAGGCCATTTGTCCTGGCCCAGTCGATCCAAGTGGTAAAATGCTCCGGAGACAATTCGTTACGCTCGACTTTGCCCTTTGTCTCGGCGTACATCGCATGCAGATTTAGTCGATGCTTGCCCGGTATCAGGCTCAGCGCCTTTTCCAAATCCTTGCGCAGCTCATCGGCGGTCCTCGCTTTACCAGGATAGGCACCTGTTGCCATTATGCCTCCGCCGAGAGTCTCCTGGGCTTTATCAAATCCTCCAACATCATCACCTTGCCAGCAATGCAGTGATATCGCTATGCCGCTGAGCTTTTCCATTGCCTTTTCCGTGTCAACATCAAGCTCGGCATACCGCTGTTTCACCTGTTCGTATGTTTTTTCAATATCTTTCAGATCAGCCATTTTATCCAGACCTCTTCAAAAGTTAAAACCTGCGATTATCATTCAATTTTTCAGAGATTCTTTAGCAGGCAGTTTCGGGAACTGTACATGAGGTTCGGCCTGATACCAGTAGGCAACGGAAGAAAGGTCGTCTTTCAGGGGCAGGTATCTTCCCTCACTTTGCCAGCCCAGCGCCTGCATAGTTACTTTCAGGTCCTCCTCGAATCTGACAGGGTCCTGAATGTGCCAGCGGTAGAGACCAAAACGCGGCTGTGTTTCAGACTCTATGACCTGCGGCATTCCCGTGTAGGGGCTGCTGAATTCCTCATATCCTCTGCCCTCAAATTTACTGAAACCATAAGAACCGCAGAAATAATCTTCCGTGCCGGTCCCGCAAATCGTAGGAAATTTTGTGTCACCATCCATAAAGAATTTAATTTCCCCTTCACCCCACCAGCCGGGACTGTTCGAACCCCATGTCATATATGTTCCAACGTAGTGGCCTTTTCCGCGAACGCCGTCAAGAATAGTATAATCCTGTTTGTAAGGAAGCGGATTTACGCGGCGAAACTGAGCATGAAAATAAGCCGCGTCTTTCGGGACATCGGTTAGAGTATAGTCTATCTGATAATACAGCACCATCGGTTTGGCGTCGATATTAGTCATAGTAATTTTACAGCGTTTGCGAAACGGCATCACCCAGTAACAATTGAATCCGCTCTTGGGATTGACACAGACAACCAGAGAGTTAACTCCGGTGTACTTGCCCATACCGCAGGCAAAGAAATCTCCCGCCGGGCATTCCACAGAAGGTTGTTCTTCCCCATCCCAGTAAATCCGCAGAATGTTAAAACGGTTGTTTCCCGTCGGAGTCATCCATATATGCTGGATTGCACCGCAGCCTTCGATGTCAGCCATAAGGAATGTCTGGCCCGGATTAATTCTTACCGAAGGAGAGACTTTCCAGGTCTGGCCTAATTCGCGGGCGGCATTTGCACCGGTACCCTCCGTTGCCATTCCTCCCTTGCCCTTTTCGCCGGTAAAGTTTTCGGGGCTGATCGAGCGTGTTTTTGCAGAGGACAAACGTGACAGATTGCCCAGGCCCATTTCGAGGCCGCTGAATCCTGAATTCTGCTGCTCACAGCCAATCATCAATAAAGCAGCCAGCAAAAAACCGCATACCAAACAAATACTTCGCTTTTTCGTTACAACCGTCCGCTCAAATCTTCTGATTAGCTTTGTTATCTGTTTCATAATTAGTCCTTTCCTGAAAAGGTTATCCCCCTACTAAGGATTTTAATAAAGTTCCAACAATTTCTGCTCGGCCTCCTTCGTCCAAAGACCATCATTCAGACACTCGGCAACCTGGGGCATTTTTTCGTTCATCTTATCAAGCGGTACAAGGGGCAAATCTTTGCAGGCGGGATAAACGACAATTTTGCCTGCTATCGAACGGTTCTCAACCGCCCGAATGCCATCGGTCGCACCGTAAAGCCCGGAAACAGCGGCGACACTGAGATTGGTATCAAGCTGGCCTGATTCGGTTTTTTCCAGCATTCGTTTCATATCATCCAAAGTTGAACCGCTGGTGCCGATGAAATATAATTGTTTTTCGATGTAAGCGTCAAGGTCGATTTTAGCTGTTACAGTAGCTGGGATACCGGCGAAGATGTTTATTAGTCCGTGCTCGGCGGTATTAGTTACCGAAGCGGTAACCAAAGCCGGAACCGGAGCCATTAAGGCAGTGTAGTCAAACAACTCATCAATCTTTTCCTTGGTGGGATTGAATGTCCTGTATTTAACTGCGTTTTTCCTGGCCAGAGGTGCGGCAATTTTTGTCAGCGTAGCCAGGCGATTGTCATCCACATCAGAGGCACAAAGGCTGACACCTTCAACACCCTGGCAGATGTTTCGGATGACATGCATCATACCCATCGGGCCGCCAGCACCGACAACATTAATTTTATCTCCAGAGCGAATTTCATCGGTTTCGGGAATCACTTTCATAGACTCAAAGGGATCCGAACCAACAGTGCCCACTATTCGAATGCCGCCATAGTGAACCCGTCCTATCAGAGCAACAACATCTCTGCCAAATTTACCACCGCACTGAACGATATTGAGAATGCCGTTTAAGGCCACTTTTGCAAACAATATTTCAACAACCTTAGCATAAGATCCGAAATAGATTATGTCATCATAGCCGGCATCGGTGAGCACAGACATGCTTGTCGCTCTTTCAGCAGGGATTTTTAATCCAGCCGGTATTGGCGCCTCCGAAAGCCAGGTAATTCGAGCAGGCTTTCCATAGCTCTTAAAGAGATTTTTAAAAGTATCTGCGGTAACCTCGGTATCTGCAACGATAAGCATGTGGCCATCTTTTTTCAAATTCGTGCGTTCTGTGGACACATAAGCATCTTCAACACAGGCCCACGGCTCCACGAGAGCCACAGCCGAGCCGGAAAGCTCTTCACTGACCGGTAAAAGCATCGATTCGCCCTGCGGAGAGGTTATGACTCTTTCGTCCATCAGCACATATTCCGCAAGAGCACCTTCAAAATTGTATCCGAAGGCTCCGTTGGAAGTGGCGGTGCGCACCCAGCGGTAATCGGTCTGAACAAGAAAGCGCTCACCGGGCTGAAAATCCCGTACCTCCGGGCCAATTGCCTCAATCCTGACGACCGTTTCATGACCGGGTACGGTCGGCGCCTCGTCGGGGACATAGCTGGGTATCTCTATCAGGACATCAGGGTCAACACCGGAAACGACCCTGCTCTTTCGGACATGCGAGGAAAACTGTTTCAGTAATTTAAGGTCGGAAAAACAAAGTCCAACCGCTTCGACACGACATAGAATCTGATGAGGGCCGGGCGCGTAAACCTCTTTTGATTTATTGAGGACAAGCTCATCCGGGCCAACCAGTTGTACGGCGTATTGTGTTTTGGGTATATCTGTCATATTACGTCTTTCTTTTCTCGCATTTTAGATTCACGAGTTTTGTTTTACCTTTTCTAATACTTCTTCAGGAGTGATATCTTCATTTAAGCCTATAAGCGTATCCTCGTCCTGCGGTTTCAGAGCGATTCCAAGCTGTTCGAAGAATTTGTTTTTTTCGGCAACGTTAGTAAAGTTGTTCTTTGCCCATTCGCTTGTATATCCAAGGCCGGATTTTTGCTGAAGCACGGAGTGGGCATAAAAAATGTGGGCGCTTTTCAGAAAAACCGGCACTAATGGCGAAAGCTCCTCAGTTTTATAATCGTCCACGAATTTTTGTCCGGGGCTGTTCATCTCGGTCCCGACAACAACGGGCAGATGCCGCTTTTCAGCAACTTCAATCACATGGTAGAGATTATCTGTTTTTTCATTTTTGGCTCCGGGAGTATAATTTCGATCCGGGATGACGTTAATTGCGGCCGCACCGGTGCTCATAGCCACATCCAGAAGCTCTTCGATGTCTTTTTCGCCCTGGCTCGTGCCATCCAGCCATGTATGTACCGGGATTGCACCCGAAGCCAGAATAAATCTGTTTGTTTCAGCCATTGCCGGAAAGGAGCCTTTGTCGGGCGGTACATATCCGACACCGCCACGTTTCATAGTTTTTGCTCGAATTGCATCCAGCAATTTTCTGCCGTGGGGCAATACCGACGGCTCAATCTCTACACCGAGTTTCTCAGACCAGAATTTCGCGAGTTCACCTTCATCGCTAAAGATTTCCTTTGCCTTCTGTGCGTAAGCAAAACACATATGCCTTTCGGTGGCGTTGCCGCCGGGTGTTAAAACAAGAACGTCTTTTTCGTAATCCAGCTCTACAGGTTTTAAGTGCGCATTGACCCGCCCCATTAAATCCCGATTTCTTTTTTGCGCGGTGTTGCGCAGGTTAAACAAAAACTGTTTTTGTTCACCCTGCAATTGTGCTTTTGGAAATCCAATGCCCATGTGATATGATATGCCCGGTTCACCGGGCGAATTTATTACTCTTGTAGCAAACTCCGGCACATAAACCCTTGTCTCCAGGCCGGCACAGGCTTTTAGACCGAGCATTCGGGCCGCGGCAAGAAATTCATCGAGAGCATCAAGCACATCAAAATCCACTACGCCCGCAACAGCCAATCCGGCTTTGCGAGCCAGCCAGGCAAATTTGCTGGGAGAATAGCTATAAGTGTTATAAGAAAAAAAAGTGTGACAGTGTAGATTGACATCCGTACCTGTTTCAGACAAATCGATTTCACCGGCCTCGGCTTTTTCGCAAAGCGCCGTCAAAGCCTGTTTTCTTTCGTCAGAGTCAAAACTATCCAGTTTACATTCGAGTTCTTCAACCAAAATGGACCTTTCTTTTGTCGGAGTATTTATACTTTTTTTGCTTTTTCGTATTGTTTATCCCAGAGTTCGACATCCTGCGGCTGATATTCTTTAAGGTTAAATGAATTGCGGGCAATTTCTCTGGCTTGTTCGAGAGATTCTATTTGTCCGGTTGCCCTTGCCTGCATAAGAACATTTCCGCTGGCGGTTGCTTCTATTGGGCCGGTGATTACCTTTTTGCCAAGGGCATTGGCTGTGAATTGACAAAGCAATTCGTTCTGAATGCCGCCGCCGACAATATGCAGTGTCTCAATCGTATTTCCTGAAGCATCTTCTATAGCTTCCATCACAGAGCGATACTTCAATACGAGACTTTCCAGTATTGTCCGTATCATTAGCCCCTTGTCCTTGATTGGATCCTGCCCCGTCTCTTTGAGGTAATTATTTATTCTTTTAGTCATATTTCCGGGCGCAAGGAATCGGCCGTCATCAACGTCAATGTACCGGGTAAACGGCTCGGCTTTATCCGCTAAAGCCGCCAGTTCAGTATAGGACAGGTCCGTTCCCTCACGCTGCCACTGTCTTCTGCATTCCTGCATCAGCCACAGCCCCATTATGTTTTTGAGAAGCCGAATTGTGTTGTCAACTCCACCCTCATTCGTGAACTCATATTGAAAGGTCTTATCATTGACAATTGCATTGGGCACTTCAACACCCATAAGAGACCAGGTGCCGGATGAGAGATAAGCCCAGTTGGCCTCTCCGGTAGCGGGTACAGCAACAACGGCTGAAGCAGTATCGTGAGAGCCGATGGCAAGAACCGGAACGGAGCCGCAGCCAAGCTCTATTCCCATCCTGGAAGACAACTGGCCAACCACACTTCCGGGGGGAACGATTCTGGGCATGATGCCAATCGGTAAAGATAATTTTTCCAGGACCTCTTTTGACCACTTGCCGGTCCTCATATCCATAAATTGTGAGGTGCTTGCAAGGGTGTATTCGGCAAACATCTTGCCGCATAAATAGTAGGAGACCAAATCAGCGATGAAAAGCAGCTTCGTAGCGGTGGCCAAGGCAATCGAATTATTGAGGCGCATTGCGAGCAGTTGATAAACGCTGTTTAGCTGCATAAATTGAATGCCGGTATTTTCATAAATGTCACGTTTGCTTATCATCTCAAACGCCTTTTCCCTCATCCCATTAGTCTGGTTGTCGCGATAGTGATAAGGATTTTCAATAAGTTTTCCATCTACGTCGAGCAATCCAAAATCTACACCCCAGCTATCGACACCTATACCCCAGATCTGAGCGCTGGCGGCTTTTGCCGCTTTGGCTATACCGATTTTTATCTCCAACAGCAGTTTGTTAAAATCCCAGCGCAGCGAACCATTCTCTTCGATGGGCCCGTTACTGAAACGATGTATCTCCTCGATAATAAGTTTCCGTGTGGAAACCGAACCAAGCATTACTCTGCCGCTCTCAGCGCCGAGGTCAACGGCGATATATTTTTTTATTTCCGCCATCGTCAACTCCTTATAACAAGTGTTTAATTCTGAAGAAAGGATTTTATAACCCAGATTCTCTTCTATTGCAAATTGAAAATCGAGATGTGGAAAAAGGAAAAAGGAAAAAGCAGCTTTTTCGTAGAAATGGAGATATAGACGCCGAAAATATGAAACGCGTTATTAATTCCGCTGGAAGCGTATTTTGGCCTGACCAATAAGATAAAAACTACCGGTAATACAAATCAGGTCTTCTTTGCTGACGGCATTTTGGGCCAGTTGAAGTGCCTGCCCCAGGCTGGAGGCGGTTTGGTACATCTTTCCGCATATCTCAGTGTATATTTCAGCTAAATCTTCCGGTGAGGCTGCTTTAGGGGAATTGCTGCGAGTAAAAATGACCTTGTCAGCGCCGAATTGTAATTGATACAACATTCCTCTAATGTCCTTATCAGAGTTACAGCCGAAAATTACGACCATAGAATCATAAGGAATATTCTGGCCTACCGCGTGAATCAAGGCCTTAATGCTTGCGGCATTGTGAGCGGCATCGATCATAATTCTCGGGTCATCCCAAATCATCTCCATTCGCCCGGTTAGTGAGACCTTGTAAAGACCCTCGGCGGCTTTGCCGTTGTCTATCTTGTATCCGGCTGATTTTAGTTTATCCAGCATAGCTAATGCCAGACCGCAGTTGATTGCCTGATGTCTGCCGTGCAGAGGTACTCTGAGGTGCTCAAATTTGCTTGTCGGCGTTGACAGACATATTCTTGTGTGCGGGCCATGCTCTCGTGAAGTTTCAAAACGCTGTGAAAAATCGATATCGCTGCCTGTCACACTCAATGACGTCTGGGCTGCGACAGCCTGAGATTTAAGTACACGCATCGCCAGGGGATCCTGCTGTACTGTAACAGCTGGTACACCACGCTTGAAAATCCCAGCTTTCTCTTTTGCTATACAGTCAATAGTATTGCCAAGCAGGTTCTGATGGTCAATACTCAAGCTGGTTATGCCGACCACTTTGGGCTTAATAACGTTCGTGCTGTCGAGTCTTCCGCCCAGACCGGTTTCAATTATGGCAATATCAACCTCATTATCGAGGAAATACATAAATGCCAAAGCCGTCATAATCTCAAAGAAAGTCGGTTGGTCTGTCTTTGACATCTTCTCAATGGGGGCATAAGCTCGGTTTAGCAAGCCGCACATTTCCGATTCGCTGATCATTGTTGAATTAATCGCAATCCGCTCATGAAGATGTACTACGTGGGGGGATGTATATAATCCAACTTTATAGCCATTTGCTTCGAGCATCCTGGCTAACATAGTAGCGGTTGAGCCTTTTCCTTTTGTACCGCCTATATGGACTGTATGGATTTTTTTATGTGGACTACCCAGGAGTGAAAGCAGTTTTTGCATCCTGTTGAGGTTGAACGTTGTAACGTTGTAGCGCAAGCGCTCCTGCTTCTCGTAATCAGTCCTTTCAAAAAGGTAGGCAAGGGCTTGCTTATAGGTCTTAAAAGCCTTTTTGCTCTTGACACTGACGACCTTAGAGGATTTCTTCTTTCGTTTCTTTCCGGTTGTTTTTATTGTTTTTACCATACACTAACGCAACTATGGCAATTATAGCGGTTTAAAGTATATTAGTCAAGCTGGTAGCCGAAAAACACCTCAGTCGACATGAGAAAAAGTGATATAGGACATTGTTAATAAAGGATTTACAAAATACTTACTTTATTTTATTATCTTTTTAAACACTTTCTACATAAGCATTACTTAATACATATTCATCATTACTTATACTCTGCCGTAATCAACCTAATAATAGTTATTAAGAAGCATACTTTCATAGTTTCTCAGTGGTGAATCCAGGTTTCTGTCTATATAATTAGCAGCGTGGAAATGACAAAGCCAAAACAAGCTTTTATTTTTACAACGCAGAGCTTAAACCAGCTTCTTTGGCCCGCAGTATGTATTAATTGCGGCGAAAGTATCTGCGAAACCGATAAAGACTTGTGCCAAAAGTGCTGGTCCCAAATTTTAGCCTGTACGGGTACCGATTACTGCGGTCGCTGCGGCCGAGATGTCAGTAAATATGCTCTCGTGGAAGGCGCCTGTCCCAATTGCCAAGGCAAAAAATTTCATTTTGACAGCATAGCTCGCAGCGGAATTTATAGCCAAGTTGTTCAGGAAATGATATTAGCCCTTAAAAAAGGCCGAACGGAACTAATTTCGATAATTGGTTTCTTAAACAATTCCACTTTGGAAGGGAGCAGCTTTTATAACGATATAGAACTTTTCGTTCCCGTACCACTACACTGGTCGAGACGATTAGCCCGCGGATATAATCAATCACATCTTTTAGCGAAGAAATTAAAGCACCCTACAG
Organism: Sedimentisphaerales bacterium; assembly: GCA_032250555.1. Lineage (GTDB taxonomy): Bacteria > Planctomycetota > Phycisphaerae > Sedimentisphaerales > Anaerobacaceae > NIOZ-UU13. The sequence continues at coordinate 7,343 of JAVVFI010000047.1, read as the reverse complement.
CTAAAATAAGTAACAATCTTATTCGAATCCGCAGAACCAAATTACAACCTACGATGGCAAGCCCCACAGCACGAGCAAAAAATGTCGCCGGTGCCTTTGCTGTCCGTCGTAGAAATGATTTTGCTAATCGCAGGATTTGTCTTGTTGATGATATCAAAACAACAGGAGCAACGCTGAATGAGTGTGCGAAAACACTAAAAGACGCCGGTGCTTCAAGAGTATTTGCGTTAGTTTTAGCCGTTGCGGGGCAGAATGTCATCTAACTACTATATTCGGAAAAGCTACATTTAGGAGAAGGAAATAAGTTATGGTTAAAACAAAACAATCTATAATTATAACGCTAATGGTTTTATTCATCGCCGGTGCAGTATGCGGCAAGACAATCGAAGCAGACTGGCTCGTAACACAAATTAAAGAGCCGGTTAAGATTGAAAAGCGGCTCGATGGCAGGGAGATTGTTCTGAGCAATGGATTAATCAGTCGAACATTTCGCCTGGCGCCCAATGCGGCTACCGTAGCCTACGATAACCTGATGAGCGGCGAATCCATCATCCGAGGAATCAAGCCGGAGGCGATAGTCGAACTCGACGGACAAAAGTATGAAGTCGGCGGTCTGCAGGGACAGGTCGAATACGCATATCTATTATCTGAATGGATTGATTCTCTGAACAGTAATCCTGATGCCTTCGTGTTCAGTGGCTTCGACGTGGGTAAGATAGAAAAACGCTTCGAATGGAACCGTAAGCGTTATTCATCGAGCACAAACTGGCCTCCATCAGGAAAGACACTGAGTCTGCACTTCAATCCGCCAAGAGGCAAGCTCAAAGGATTAACTCTCTCTGTCCATTATGAAATGTACCGAGGCATTCCTCTGTTGGCAAAGCGGCTGACAATTCACAACGGCAGCAATTGGCCGGTCAGACTCAATACGTTTACCAGCGAGATTCTCGCGGCGGTAGAGTATGAGTCTATGGTGGAACAACCGGCCCAGTGGGAGTATCCAAATATTCACATCGACAGTGATTACGCCTTTCACGGGGGTGACCCGAAAAGCGCCAATAAAACAACAAACTGGGTTGTTGATCCACAATATAAAACGCAAATCAACTATCTGCTAAAAACACCTCTGATGTTAGAGAGCCGCCCGCCAATTGGTCCGGATGTGATTATCGAGCCGGGAAAAACATTCGAATCATTTCGAACATTTGAGCTAATTTATGACAGCACCGAACGCGAACGTCAAGGTCTGGCAATACGCAGGATGTACCGAACCATCGCTCCGTGGGCGACTGAAAATCCAATCATAATGCATGTTCGTCATGCAAACCCTAAAGCGGTTCGCCTTGCAATAGACCAGTGCGCCGAGGTCGGATTTGAGATGGTGATTATGACATTCGGCAGCGGTTTTAATATGGAGAACATTGATCCGAAGTATATAGCGCAGATGAAGGAATTGGTCGATTATGCTCACAGCAAAAACGTCGAGCTTGGCGGGTATTCGCTTCTGGCCAGCCGCAGGATAAGTGATAAACACGATGTTATCAACCCGGAAACGGGCAAAACCGGTGGCGCTATTTTCAACAACTCGCCGTGTTTGTGCAGCGAGTGGGGCAGCGAGTATTTCAGGAAAATCAAAACCTTTATCGAACAAACGGGTCTGGACCTGCTCGAACACGATGGCTCTTATCCAGGTGACGTTTGTGCATCGACAAGCCATCCTGGACATAGCGGTCTCAATGATTCGCAATGGAAACAGTGGAAAAAGATTACCAATTTCTACAATTGGTGCCGCAGCAGAGGCGTATATCTGAATGTTCCCGACTGGTATTTTTTGAACGGCTCGAATAAAAGTGCTATGGGCTACCGTGAGACCAATTGGTCGCTGCCGCGTGAAAGACAGGTCATTCTCGGCCGACAGAATATATTCGACGGCACATGGAAGAAAACACCGAGCATGGGCTGGATGTTTGTACCGCTGGTTCAGTATCATGGCGGCGGAGCAGTAGCTACGCTCGAACCCCTCTCGGAACACCTCGATGCTTATGGTGCGCACCTTGCACAGAACTTTGGCTCAGGCGCGCAGGCCTGCTATCGCGGGCCGCGTCTGTACGATACCGACCAAACGAAAGCAGTCGTAAAAAAATGGGTGGACTTTTATAAAGAATACCGAGATATACTCGATTCGGACATTATTCATGTGCGCAGACCCGATGGGCGCGATATTGACTGCATACTCCACGTCAATTCACAATTGAAAATAAAAGGTCTGGCGATGGTCTATAATCCTCTCGACAGGGCAGTAAAAAAAGAATTGAAGCTTCCGCTGTATTACACGGGGATTACCCAAACAGCACGTATTCGCCAACAGCAGGGCAAAAGCAGCAATTACAAACTTGATCGCAAATATAATGTCAAACTACCGATTGAAATAGCCCCGAAAGGGATTACCTGGTTTATTATTCAATAGTGATGGAACAAGCCGAGCTTTTTTATAACTTCAGGGAACCTCTAAAGTATTTCGTGCTTTACGACAGCGCGGTAAAGGCCGTTGATGCGTTTGCCGTCAACGATAGTAGGAGAATATTTCTCGTTTCTCGGTTGAAGACGAATTTTATCATCTGACTCGAAGAACACTCTTTTGAAGGTCGTTTCATGCGGCATTGCGAAACGGACAAAACAGTCATCGCCATTATGCACTTCAGCGGCGGGTGAGAATATCACTATATCACCCTCGTGGAATTTCGGCTCCATAGAATCGCCGACAACCCGGACAGCAAAGGTGTTGGGATCGTGAAGGTCCGGACAGCGAATATAATCATCAGCTATGCCCACAGGATAGTCGAGGTCGTTGAAATCAGTAGGATAGCCGGCTGAAACTTTGTTTATAACGGGCACCAACCGGCCTGGCGCCAGAGGTAAATTTTCCTGCTCGATGTTCAAGTCACTTTCAGCAAGAAGCTCGGTCAACTTGCTTGCATCACATTTTTTCTCAATAAAGTTTTTGGCAATTTGCCGCCATTTCTGATTTTCGGCCTCGGCGGACTCATATTCCTGGCGAACATCTGCAGGCAGACCTTCTATATGGGCAATATGCAGCAGAAGACCCGTGTCAAACTCAAGTATCTTTTCAAGTTTGGTAAGCAGCTCGTCGCTGGGTGGATTCTTTACTTTACCGGTTTCGATAGTGGACAGGTACGGTTTTGAAAAACCGATGCGATTACTGACTTCATCAAGGGTCAGATGCAACTGCTCACGTTTCTTCCTTATTATTTGCCCCAGAGGCATATTTCATATCCTTAATTTTTTAAATATTAATCCACTTCTATAAGCTCATAACTGCTGCTTCCCAGGCCGATTCGTTCGGCGTGTTCAATTTGGTAACGGGGGTCGAGTCTATTATTTCCAATGAGATCTGCAAGTTTTTTGCCCGCTTTCTTTTCCGTCAAATCCAGCGTTGCCTTATCGAGAGCAACAGGATCTCTCGATGCGGCTATGCCGATATCATCAACTATTTTATCCATATCAGGCTCGTTAAAACAATCGCAATCTTTAGTCACGGACATTAAAAAGTTGAAACAAGCAATTCTGTTTTCTTTGCCCCTCATTGCGCCCAATGCGTGCTCGGCGATACTCTTTTGCAATACTTCGTCTTCTTCGCCCCAATTGCATACAACAGCGCCGAATCTGCACGCAGCCATACACTCGGCACATCCTATGCACTTATCCTGGTCTATGTGAGCTTTGACATCGTCAAGGGTAATCGCATCGGCGGGACAATGGTCATAACATGCGCCGCATCGTGTACAGTCATCTCCGATACCGAGATTAAGTGCGGCGTGCTGTTTCAACTTGCCTCTTTTGCTTGCACAACCCATCCCCAACGTTTTGAGCGTGGCTCCGAGGCAAGCCGCCACATGGCCGGTTAAATGAGCCACCGAAAGGAGCGACTGGCTTTGAACTATACCGGAAGCAATGAATACCTGCTTATCTATCTCGCCATCTATATCAACCGACACCTCACTTGTACCGAGTAAACCATCGGGCGCAACGAACGGTATCCCCAAAACATCCAAATTAAAACCGTGTTCGATAGCCAGAGCGGTATGGTCGATGGCGTTGTGTCTTTGCCCGACATATAACGTCGTTGTGTCGGTCACGAATGGCTTTGTTTTCAAGGCAAGCAGCTCATCCACAAGTCCCTTAAGGCACGGGGCCTTTGTGTATGTGTTGTTACCGGCTTCACCAACGTGAACCTTAACCGCCGTGCAATCATTTTCCTTAAAGCAATCTGCAAAAGAGCCTGCCTTAAACAACTTTCGTGCCTTTTCAGAAATCACCTGTTCGCCGTCATTTATTGAAGCTTTAATATAATATACTTTAGAAGCCATAAAACCGCCATTCGAGATTAAATAGAACAAACTATTATTCTACAATGATTCATTATTATAAAACAACACGCTGATTATATTGCTTTTTTACCTAACTGCAAGAAATGTTTAGAAGCTGTTGCAGTACTCAATTTCCGCCATGAAAGCAAAGATGCTCAATTAATATTTTGATACCAAGGCCGATAAGTACCAGTCCGCCGATAGCTTCGATTTTGTTTTCGAAAAAATGACCGAATTTTTTACCGATACAAACACCAAGATACGACAAGACAAAAGTTACCAGCCCTATTATTATCACCGCAGCAATAATCGAATTGGTGATAAATGAAAGCGTAATGCCAATCACAAGGGCATCTATACTGGTCGCCACGGACAGAACAAGCAAAACAAAGATATTGGAGGGGTCAAATCTTTCTTCGATAGATTTCATCTCGAACGACTCATAAATCATTTTACCACCAACTGCGCTTAAAAGGCCAAAGGCAATCCAATGGTCACAACTTTCTATATATTGCTTTACACCTAAACCCGCCATAAAGCCTATTAACGGCATAACCGCCTGAAAAGCACCGAAGAAAAGGGCCATTCTTACAGTATGCTTTACGTGCAACTGCTTGTAGGCGCTGCCGCTGACGATAGAGACTGCAAAGGCATCTATTGCAAGACCAACAGCTATAACTATGATTGTAAATAAATGCATAAAATATCTTGAGAAGGTTTTTGTTTCTACTCGGCTTTCATAATTCCGTCATTCGTCAGATCTTCGCCAATTTTCTGCCCGGGTTTTACAACTAAAAACTCGCTTTCATTCCAGTCGCCGTCAATTAGCTTTTGCATAAGGCCGGAATCGCCCTTTAGATCTTCGTAGTTCCAGTGAAGAAATTCGGCGCAGCGTTTGGTATAACTTTTATATTCATCGGAATCGGTAAGCCCCCAATCGATAAAGGTAGCCCAACTGTACTCCTTTATCCAGTTTTGCTCTACTTCCATAAGATATTGAGCATTATCGTCACCATATTTTTCCATATACTCTTCGAGCAATTTGTCATAGCGTTCTTTGCTCGGCTGTTTGCCGGATTCTATCCAGCCGGGGCTATACCAATAGATACCGCGGTGAGAGTCGAAGTACTCCTGGTATTTATCTTTGGAGCCAAGCAGAAGCGTAATGCAGTCATGGCCGCGTGGTACAACAATCGGGATTTCGGCTGACAACCCTACAATGCCGTTACTGCACAGACCATAACCAAGCAGTGACGCATCGTAGGGGCGTTTCTGAATGTCATGGGTATTTTCAAGAGCTTTCCTGACTTCCGTGCGTAATCTATCCGGTTCATCATGCAGGCCCTGCTCCATCAAAACCACATCAACAACATTTTTGGAGCGGGCAGCGCAATAATACGCTTCCCTCTGCAGCACTTTACAGGTTATAAACTGAAGTCTCATCTAAGGTTTGCAAACTTTACACGGCCTTTTCCCGGCCTGTATCAATTCTTCTTTACTGTTGTAACCTACGAGGTTTTCGGGCTTGATTCTTTTCGCCGAACGACACTGAGGACTGTGGAAGACCTTGCTGTTTTTCGACGATACATATTTATACCGGGCTTTAACGTCGGAACGGATTTGTTCTTGTGGAGCTGTTACCGAAACATTATTCCCGGTATTGGTACCGGATGGCTCATCACTAAGCGGATTGGCCAGGTGATAGTCCCTGATAAAATTATCAGTCATGATTTTCAAATTTGCAGGTACCGCTTCTGCAAGCCTGCTCTTAGAGCCGTGAGCAAGCCATGCAAGCTCCCATGTAACTGCATCAATTTTCACTTCAGGAATTCTTTCCAGAGCTACTGTTTGAACAAAATAAATCTTTATATTGTAAATGAATGTGTCCAGATCAGAAGGCTTGTAAACTTTGATCAATACCTTTAGCCGGCAACGACCGGGTGCCGTCCCCCAAAGATTTACAGGCAGAATTTTAATGCCGGCTTTTTTAAGCTGTTCGACAATATTTTCTCGAATCTCCTGCTGATTCAAGTCTGTTTCTTTTACGTCCTCAGAACAAACCACATCAACAGTCATTACATTAGCGCCACTGAGGGAGGCCTGCCGAGGATTTAGTTTGGCTGAAGAATTCGCCGTTAACCCAGCCAACAGACACATCACAATCAAAATCTTAAATTTCATCTTCCTGTTGATTCTCATATTTTTCCTCTCTTTCCGCACATGCACTTTGAGCAAAATAACTTTACTCTATAAGCGCTAAAAAAACTCAAATATTAATATCTTAACTGGTACCTAATGCTTTGTTTACCGCGGCTTTCATCTTAACAAGACCAGTCTTTGCCACCTGAAGTGGATCCTGCTCCCAGTAAACCGGGCTGAACAACTCGAGTGAAAGCACCGCCTTGCTGTTGTTAGCGTGCAGGTCCTGCAGAATCTGAGTCAGCGGAGCGATGCCGTCACCGGGAAATACACGGTCGCGGTCGGTTATCGTCTCTCGCGGCGGATCTGCGGGATAATCATTTAAATGGAAGACCTGAATAGCCCTTGCGCTGAGCAGCTTAAATCCGTTAAAATCTGAACCTCCCTTGTATGTATGATAGACATCCGGCAACAGGCAAGCTTTTGGGTGACCGCTTTCAATCACCACGAACATCGCCTCACCCAATCTGTGCAGGTTCTTTGAAGGACCCCAAACCTCAACCTGCGGCACAACACCCATTTCGTCACCAAGTTCCAACAGTACCCTGTAACGCTCGGCCGCCTTTATAAGGTCAAGCCCTGCTTGTCTTGTGGCGCCTGCCGGAGGCGCCGCAATCCGCTTGCCGCCAATCCGTGCCAGGACATCCATATCCCGTTTGTTTTGCTCCAGAGCTTCGCTGCGCTTTGCATCATCATCCACAATCCACTGGGAAAAAGAAATTGCGCTCTCGACAGTCAGACCGAGGTCGCTGATCC
>JAVVFI010000479.1:0-3508 GCA_032250555.1 Sedimentisphaerales bacterium | reverse complement strand
CCAAAAACAAACCCAATTTAACCCAAAACAAACCCAATTTAAGCCAAAACAAACCCAATTCAAACCCAATTTCTCTACAATTCCAGGGGGGACAATGAGCGATCCCGTATTTAATCCGCATAAGTCCAGTGAGAATTTCCTTGATTTATCCATCTTAATTTGGTATAATATGAGCGAAAATATAAATTCTATGGAGATTATAGCATTGAATCCATGGTTTGAAACTGCCTGCGTTATTCTGATAGCCTTGTTTGGCGTTTTTCTTGGCAGAATCTTTTCAGGTCTTCGTAAATCCTGGTGGGTATTAGGGTATTTTCTGCCGTTTTCACTCGTGATGATAATGGTTCTTACCAGGTACAATAACGAGCTTCACTTTGTCCGGCCGTTCAGTTGGATTGTAGCAGGGCGGATGAAGTTCATAATTTTGTCTTTTGCAGTTACAATGGGTCTGACCGTTCCTCTTTCACGTCTGCCGAGTAAAATTGAAAAAGTGCTGGTTTGCATCCTGATGGTTGGAGTCGTAATCTGGTACTCGGTTTTGCCTTTTCTTGTCCCGGCTTTGATTAAAGACCATCTGTCGAATATTCAGACAAGGCTTAGTGCCAACGGCCTCTGCTTTCAGAGTACGGATTACACATGCGGCCCGGCAGCGGCGGTTACAGTTCTTGGAAAATTAGGTTTATCCGCCGAAGAGGGCGAGATAGCCGTGCTTTCGCATACCAGTCCGGTTGCTGGAACACTCCCTGCATGCCTTTCATCAGCGCTCCAGAATCGTTATGGCCCGGCCGGCCTGAGATGTAAATATCGTCGATTTGATTCAATTGAGCAGCTAAAAAATGCAGGCCTGACATTGGCTATGGTTAAGGATTCGTTTCTTCTGGACCACTGTCTGGCCGTCCTGGAAGTCTCAGACGAAGCAGTAACTGTGGCAGATCCTATGTCAGGCATGATGTTGATACCACATGAGCAGTTCAGGAAAATCTGGCGATTTTCCGGCATTGTCTTACAGAGAGACCATTCTCAGAGCATCTGAGTCAATTGCCAGTTATTCGATATGTTTTTTGTAAAGCTTGGTTTGTAAAGCGTTATTCCAGCCGGTCCAGTTTGAATCGCTGGTATCACTTTCAATTAGCGTTGTTACCTGGTTCATTTTGGCATCCAGATCATCGATATAATAGACCATAAATGCTTCCGCCGTTGCCGGAAGTTTCGGCGAGCCGAATTCATATTGGCCGTGGTGCGAGAGTATAATATGCCCGATAGCATCCACTACAGTTTGGTCGATTTGTGTTCCCTTGCTTCTCAGTGCATCAGCCTTTTGATTTATCATAACAAGACTCTTGGAAATATGGCCGATTAGCTGGCCCGAATCGGTGTATGAAAAGGCCATATCATAAGAAAGCTCTTCGGTTTTGCCGATATCGTGAAGAAAGATGCCTGCCAAAACCATGTCAGCATTGATGTCCGGATACAGCGGTAATATCGCATTGGCCACTCTCAGCATATTGTGGGTATGCTCAAGCAGGCCCCCGATATAATTATGATGCATTTTTATCGCAGCCGGGGCTGTGCGAAATTTGTCCATCAACTCAGTATCGGAAAGGAACGCCTCGACCAGCGCCTTCAATTGTGGATTTTCGACCTGACTTACTATCTTTTTTATCTCGTCGAACATCTGCGTTGTATCTTTGTTCGTTTGCGCAAGAAAGTCGTCTATGGAGACGTTGCTTGTATCGACGGTACTGACATTATTTATAATGACTTGCAGGTTGTTTTGATAAAGCTCGCTTCGGCCCTGTATATGAACGAAGCCGGGTTTTGGCAGCGCCTTATAAATCGATTCAGTTGCCTGCCACATCCGACCGTTCACCTGTCCGGTGCGGTCCTGAAGGAACATTGCTATATATAAATCGCCTCGTGTTGTGCTCCGCAAAATCGGGTCTTTCACAATATAAATATCTTCGATTGTTTCTCCCGGTTTAATCTCATTGATGAATTTGTGTGCCATTGGATACTCCGTACCTGATAGTTTTTGTTTGCTATTTGTGCTGTCATCATATTCTCTGGCAGGTCTTTATGCAAGCTTCGTTATTAATTCTGTAATGAATAATACGATACGAAGGCCGAAGAGGGCGTTTTTTTCTGTTGATAGTACCGAGCGCAAACTATATCATCTGAAACAAGCTTTTTCATAAGTTGAGTGTAAAGTAGAAGCAATTATAAGCAAAATCCAGTTCATTTTATTTGGATAGGAGGTCCTTATGAGATACCGGGAACATAACAGCATACACCTGAGTAGTATGAGAGCAAATCAAACGAGACAATTTCTTATTCTTTTGTTTATAACCTGTGTTCTTGTTTGCAGGATATCAATAGCAGGGGAGATGGTCCCTTTCGTAATTCCGGCAAAACCGAACCCAGACTCGCTGATTGCGTTTACTTCATTTGAGCCTATCAAGACGGATAGTAATCGTTTGCAGGCACGGGATGGACATTTCTATCGAAGCGGCGAACGGGTAAGGCTTTGGGGCGTGAATCTGTCATTTGGGGCAAATATGCCCAGGCATGAGGATGCCCCTTATGTTGCTGCCCGCCTGGCAGCGGCCGGCGTTAATAGCGTCCGATGCCACCATATGGATACCGCACGCTGGCCCAGGGGGCTGTGGAACGCTGAGGATGGTAAAACTATCAGCCCTGAAGCGCTGGACAGGCTCGACTATTTTATTAACCAATTAGCTCGACATGGAATATGTGTCAATATCAATCTGCATGTCGGCCGGGCGCACAGCGAATATTTAGACCTTCCCAAAGCCAATCGTCAATACGATAAAATATCCAATATCTTTACGCCCGCCCTGATTGATGCTCAAAAACAATTTGCCCGTCAATTACTGACCCATGTCAATCCATATCGAAAAGTCCGTTATGCCGATGATCCGGCTGTGGCGCTTGTCGAAATTACTAATGAAAACAGCTTCTTTATGTGGGCCAATGAGGAAACGCTGCGAACGCTTCCACCGTACTATGCGAATATTCTTCAGAAAAAATTCAATGACTGGCTAAAAAACCGCTACGGTTCGGATACAAAGCTGCGAAGAATTTGGTCCGATGGTGCGGAACAACTCGGAAAGAACCTCCTAAATAACAGTAACCTGCAAATGGCTTCAGGCAAGAATATTCCAACGAGCTGGAATATTGAACAGCATTCCGGATGCAGATATTCGGTTTCAAAGCAGCGCTATCAGTCTAAAGATACGCTCTATATTGAAATTGACAAGGCTGATGATACCGAATGGCACCTTCAGTTTAACCAGGGGGGGATTCCTTTAGAGTCCGGGCAGTATTACACTGTAATTTTCGAAGCCGCCGCTGACGAACCGAGAAAGATAAGTTGTTCTGTCAGTCAGGCCCATAGCCCCTGGAACAATCTTGGCCTCTCACGACAGGTGGAATTAACGCAGCAGTGGCAAACTTTTCGTTTCGGTTTTGTAGCCAAATCTGATGACGA
>JAVVFI010000478.1:0-3519 GCA_032250555.1 Sedimentisphaerales bacterium | reverse complement strand
CCCTCCACTCGGCTGCGCCTCGGTCGGGATGACCCCATTAGAGTAAAAGGCACTCTAACGGGGCATGCGTTTTTTAGCCAATCCGTGAGATAGCTGACGGTAGGGTAATGTCCCAGCCGGTGCGATAGTCACGTCGGATGAGTTCGTCGGCTTCGGGGGCGTTGGTTACTTTCAGCGTTTTTGCATTCCACATCATCTTTTTGTCGAGGCGTACGGCGAGATTGCCGAGCAGGACCATTTCGGTAAGCTGGCCGGAGTAGTCGAAACTGGACAGCGGTTTTGGGCCTCCTTTTATGGCCTGGAGCCACTCTGTATCTTCGTTGGGGACACGGCGGATAGTCTTTGGAATATTGGCAAATTCTTTCTGACGGCCGGAGGGTGTGACAAGCCATTCTGTCGAGCTTCGTTTAAAGGCCATCAATCCTTTATCGCCGACGAGGACCATGTCCCAGCTTTGAGGGGCATCGATTGTTGGAGGTTTTCTCCTTCTGTTTCTGCCGGTGCTGGCGGCCTCTCGGCCTGATTCGTTGATTTTGGCCTCTTTGGTTGCCTGCCGGAGCAGGTCGTAAGGAGCATTCTGCCGGCCGTCTTTGGTACCATCGTACCAGACGAATTTTACTCTGGGCTGGCGGACCGCGGATTCCGGGCCGACAGCGCCGCCGTATTTGCCGCCACCTACCGATGAGCGGCGGGGGAATATATATGTTATGGTTGACCAGTCGGGGCCGGACTCGGCGGTCTGTCCGCCGGATTCGGCTTCGATACTTATCGGCGAGCCGAGATCGAGCGCCCAATAAGGCATGTCCATAATGTGGCAGGCCATGTCGCCGAGGGCGCCGGTACCGAAATCCCACCAGCCGCGCCACTTGAAGGGTACATAACATGCGTTGTATTTGCGCATAGGGGCAGGGCCGAGCCAGAGGTCCCAATCCAGGTCGGCCGGTTTGGGTTGGGCGGCGAGGCGTTTTCTCTCATCGATTGCTTTTTGTCCCTGCGGCCAGATAGGGCGGTTGGTCCATGCGTGCACCTCGCGCACCGGACCGATGACGCCGGCGCGCACGAGTTCGACGGCGCGGCGAATTGGCTCTCCGGCGTGAGCCTGATTGCCCATCTGCGTCTGCACTTTGTAGTATTTGGCAGCGTTGGTCATCAGGCGGGCTTCGTAGATCGAATGCGTGAGCGGCTTCTGGCAGTACACATGCTTGCCCATGGACATGGCCATCAGGGAGGGCAGGGCGTGTGTGTGGTCGGGGGTGCTTACTGTGACGGCGTCGATGTTTTTTTCCTTTTCGAGCATGACGCGAAAGTCCTTGTAGCGCTGTGCGTTCGGGAAGCTTTCGAGTGTTTTGCCAGCCCGGGACTCATCTACGTCGCAGAGCGCTACGAACGTTGCGCCGACGTTGGTGAGGTCTCTAACTTCGCCGGCCCCTTTGCCGCCGACACCGATGCCCGCCAGGTAGAAGCGTTCATTGGCGCCCCAGACGGACTTTGGAACGTATGTGAATGCGAACGATGATGCTGCTGTTGCGAGAAACGTACGACGAGTGATTTGCTGATTTGACATTTTTGGTCCTTTCCGTTGATTTTCAGGATATCGAACTGTTATTAGATTATCAAATTGGTAGAGAAATAGCAAATGCTTTCGAGCTTTTAATGTGGAAAATCTTCTCATATGTGGTACACTTTAAGAGAATGAAACGTGGCCCGTTTGAGGATGATTATTTCGTTCGAGGATGTATGTGATGAGTTGAAAAAATGCGGGCCGGGAAGCAGTAATATCATTATTGTGAGGTGTGAGTATGAGCAGGAGAAGTCAAGGCATATCACGACGAAAATTTCTAAAAGTATCAAGCGGAGTCTTTGCGGCTGTTACTATTGTGCCGCGTCATGTTCTGGGGCGGGGGATGGTCCCGCCGAGTGAAAAGCTGAATATCGCGGGCATTGGAGCAGGCGGTATGGGAGGCGGTGACATTAATTCCGTATCCGGAGGCAATAACATCGTGGCGCTGTGCGACGTGGACCTGCGTCGTGCCTCTACAATCAAGAAGTATCCCAAGGCGAAGGTGTATCGAGATTTCCGCAGGATGTTCGATGAAATGGAAGATAACATTGACGCGGTTGTCGTAGGTACGCCGGACCATTTTCACGCGGTGGCGGCTATGGCTGCTATCAAACGGCGGAAGCATATTTACTGCGAGAAGCCTTTAGCACATTCGGTCGGCGAGGTGCGAGCCCTGATGAAGGCGGCGAAGGATTACAATGTTGTGAGCCAGTTAGGGAACCAGGGGCATTCCTATAATACCATCCGTACATTCTGTGAGTGGATATGGGACGGCGCTATCGGTAATGTCCATACGATACACTGCGGCTGCTCGGCCGTTAACTCGGGGATAGACAAGCTGGGCAGCCTGAGCGAAAAGCATGAAATTCCTAAGGAGCTGGAGTGGGACCTGTGGCTTGGGCCGGCCAAGTGGCGACAGTATCATCCGGCCTACCTGCCGGGTTCTTGGCGCGGCTGGGTGCCGTTCGGCAACGGGACTGTCGGCGACTGGACTTGTCACGTTGTTGACCCGGTATTCTGGGCCCTTGATCTGGGTGCGCCCAAGACTATAGTGGCGCAGGTCGATAACTACGACCCGAAGACTCAGGGTGACGCTTACCCGAAGGGTGACATAATAACTTATGAGTTTCCGGCCAAGGGCGGGCGCGGGCCCATTACGATGGTATGGCACAGCGGTACCTGCAAGATACCGCGGGCGAAAGAGCTGGAGCCGGGGCGGAAGGGAGTCGATACGGGAGCATACGTATATGGTGACAAAGGTGTCATTATGTACGGCTCGCACGGGGCCGGTGGTGTTCGGATTATTCCGGAGAAGGCGATGAAGGCTTATGAGTCCCCGGCGAAGACGATTCCCAGAGTCAAGGAGCATCATGACGACTGGCTGCGGGCTATCCGCGAAGGGCGGAAGGCAGGATCGGACTTCTCTTACGGCGGGCCGCTAACGGAAATCGCGATGTTGGGCGTTGTCGCTCTGAAGATGCCTGGAGTGAAACTGAACTGGGATGCGCAGGCGGTGAAGTTTACGAACTGCGACGAGGCCAATATGTTTGTTGATCCGCCATACAGGAAGGGATGGACGCTGTAGTTTCCTTTGCAGCAGAGTAATTATCTCTTTGAAAAAAGGGGCAAGACTCATGCGTGAACGAAGTGGTTTTACGTTAATAGAGCTGCTCGTAGTTATTGCGGTGATCGCATTGCTGCTGGCAATTTTGATGCCGGCCCTGCGCGCGGCCAAAGGGCAGGCCAATATGGCGGCTTGTTCGGCCCAGTTGCGTCAGTTCGGGCTGGCCTGGAGCCAGTATGCCGATGACAACGACGGCTTTAATATTGAATATGCGCCTTCATCACAATGGGGCAGCGGCGGATTCTGGTTCTATCAATTGGGCCCATATTTCAGTGCAAAGGATTTCGCCAAGGGGCGGGGTGACACCCGCAGCGGTGTTCTCAAGATTCTAAGA
>JAVVFI010000477.1:0-3530 GCA_032250555.1 Sedimentisphaerales bacterium | reverse complement strand
CGTGCAGTAATCCAGCCAAATAAACCATGTGTATTTGCTCTTCATCTAATTGTTCCCGATCCGACAGCTTCTCCGCAATCCATCTTGAAATAAAAGCAACTCTTTCAGAATGCCCGTGTGTGTACTTGTCTTTCGCGTCAATACTGCTTGTCAGTGCTTTCAGTGAACCAATGAATAATTCTTTGAGATCTTTAAAGAGTTCGCCGTTCTGGATAAAAACGGCACATCCTCCAGCCACCGAATTGAATAATTTTATATCGGTGCTATCAAAATCCTGTTTTCCTATTCTGTTTATCGCAACCATCAGTCCCATTATGCAGTTAACATTCTCGCTTTTGCCTGTAATACCTGATTCTTTTTTCTCTTTACCGCATAATGGTACTGCAATAATATTATTTATATTGTCAGGCCATTCATATTTAAATGCAGAATCAACCTCGCTGTCCAGTAGCGCTTCTTTACCGCTGTTTATTTCCTCCATCAATCCGCTATGTAGAATAGCCGCTGTTTGCTCATCAATATCTATAAGACCTGAGCCGGCAGTCACAACTAACTGTTGCTTGTCATCGATTGTCTTTTCCAGCAATATTGCAATGCCTTCAACACAAACAATTTCAGTTAAGCTGTCACAGGCCATCTGTAGAAAGTTAGCATCCGATTCGGTAACCTTCATATTTGTACTGAGCTTGTGAAGCAGTACCAGCTCCTCGTATGTCTGCGACAGCTCTATACCGACCATTTCAATCTGCTTTTCCGATTTTGTCTCAGCTTGATATTTCTCTACTAAAAGCTCAAGCATTTCAGCTAAATAGTTACTGTCCATCTGAACCGGATTCAGACTGTTTGTATCATTTGCCGGGATAATATTCGGACATGATATATCGCCCAGGTCAATCAAAGCTGTCCCTAAAATTTCTCCATCTTTGTTACTGATGCGAGCAGATTTCAGAACAACAGCCAAAACAATATTCGTATCTCCAAATCTCCAGACCGGTATGCTGGTCTCATCAGAATACCTTTTCTCGCTGAATTGGCATAAAACCTGCCGACTTAGTATGCTTAACTGCTCAGGATTACTTTTATATTTACCACCTTCACACAATAAGACAATTTCATCAGTGGTATTGAAAACTGCAAAATTAAAACCGAACTTATTAATCTTAGCTCCAAAGCTTTCAAACTGGCGTCGTTGTGACAAACTCAAAGTTTTCCTTACAGTATCCAGCATAACTCACTACCGATTATTCCATGTCAATTATTTAAATCTTTTTATTAACTGTCAATTGCTTACCATTACCTGCTTCTGGTACAAAACATCTTCGATGTTTCCCAATAACTCCTTTGGGCTGAATGGCTTGCTCAGACAGCTTGATATTCGTAATTCTTCCTGCTGCTCTTTCGAGATAGCAAAGCTCCTGGCAGTTAACATAATTACTGGAATATCCTTCGTATCATCTCTTTGCCGAAGCTTCTCCAAAAGTTCCAGCCCTGACATAACCGGCATTTGATAATCCGTGACAATGATGTCCGGTTTCTCTTCGCAAGCCAGCTCAAAGGCCTCGGCACCATTATCAGCTGGTATGACCTCATAACCATTGTTACGAAGTTTTATCGCAACCACATGAACGATGTGTATTTCATCATCCACAACTAAAACTCTTTTGCCTGTCATGATCTTACCTCCTCAAAGATTAATGCATAGCTTGCAGTGTCGAATACACGCTTAATTTCTAATTTACACTTTATTATACAGCTCTGACTGCCTGCTTTGTCGCCAGAGGTAATTCAAATCCGAAAGTACTCCCAACACCAACCTTGCTCGTAACAAACACTCGGCCGTTGTGAACCTTCTCAATTATTTGCTTAACAAGGTTAAGTCCCAAACCTGTACCCTCTGCCTGTTTTTTATTTGCACCAACTCTGTAAAATTTATCAAATATATATTTTATGTCATCTTCGGGAATACCAACTCCTGTATCAGTGATTCTTACCCGTACCAGAGCCGCATTTTCGTCAACTTCGGTTTCAATCTTCACCGAACCCCCAGCCGGAGTATACTTCACGGCATTACTTAACAGATTAACAATAACCTCCCGAATCATATCCTTGTCAACATCCACCTGGTCATAAACAATTGGCTTTTGCGCAGTGACTTCTACGTCCTTTTCTTCAGCAAAGCCTTTTATCATTTGCAACTGTTCTTCAATGAGCATCGTCAAGCTGGCTGTTTCCTTATTTATTTTTATAAGACCCGATTCAATTCGTGAACTATTCAGAATATCTTCAATTAATCGATTCAACCTTTGAGCCTGATTTTGAATTACGGAATAAAATTCTTTTTGCGTCTTTTCATCTTTAGCTTCACCATCAGCAAGCATTTCTGTAAATGCTGTTATTGAAGCAAGAGGTGTCTTAAGCTCATGTGAGACATGACTTACAAAATCATTTTTCATCTGCTGAATTTGCTTATCTCGTGTAATATCATGCAGCACCGCTACAACCCCGCATACTTGCTTTTCCTGGTCATAAACACATGAAACGATGCAGTCAAATATTTCCGGTGTTCCTTCTCTTGCAAATTCGAGTTCTTTTCTCGTTGCCTGGCCCTTGCTTTGTCTGTTGTGGCTTAGAAAATCTACAAATTCAGTCTGGTCAGATCTTATTAATTCGCTAACAGGCTTTAGCTGTGAATTGTTATAATCAAAATTGAAAAGCCGACCTGCCGCCTCATTTGCCATCAACAGTCTGTCAGACTCATCAATCACAATAACCGCATCACGAATGCTGTATATTATAGCCTCGGTGTTTTCGCCCCGTCTTTGTGAGAGTTGAATATTTACCTGTAAATCCCTTATTTTCTTTTCATACTCGGTAATACGAGATTTACAGTCGGCAAAATGTTTACTAAGAGCCTGGTATAATTCGTTTATTTTTATCAGTCTGAATGAAGGAAAGAATATCTTCCCATCATGAGTGCCACCGGATTTTTCGTCCTGGAGCAGCGTGGCTATGGACGTGACTGCTCTGGTCAGTCTTAAGTGATACCAACCCAGATAAATCACGCCCACAGCCCCAAGAATATAGCATTCCGACATAACCGGTATCCGCTGCACAAAATTGGCATATCGCCAACCTTCTTCCGTGCCAGAATCCTGCCATTCGGCAAGACCACTTATAAACAAACTGCTTGCCACGATTACTGTGACTATCGCATATAAGATTCTTGTTAGTCTCAAAACAAACTCCAGTGTTTGTTAAATTCCAAACCATGCTTCAGTTATCGGACAATCCTTATCTTCTCTGCCACCTAGCGGAATCTTCACGCTCAACATCACCAAGCATAATTCTTTCGATGCTATCCAGCTCATCCGGTCTAATCTCAGCAATGATTCTTTCTTTGAGTCGAATCGCTTCGAGGTACGACGGACGAAGCTCAAGCACATAGTTAAGCGCATTCATTGCAGCTTCAGTATCACCTTCAAGATAGTATTTGGCGGCCATTATATAACGGTCTTCTGCCAATCTCGCCT
>JAVVFI010000476.1:0-3540 GCA_032250555.1 Sedimentisphaerales bacterium | reverse complement strand
CCCCTGTTCACTGAATGCCTGCATGCCAAGCGCCATCAGCATACCGATACCGCAATCATTGCTGGCCGAGCCGCCAAGGCCGATGACAAACTCACGTCTGCCGGCATCAAGTGCCTCCAGAATTGCCTGACCCAACGGGGCCGAGCTTCTCTGCATTACGTCAAGTGAACGCATCTCGGGAAGATTCAGACCGATCAGCTGTGCCGATTCGATCAGGCAGGCACTGTCCGGCATATATGACTCAAGAATCGTACGGGTGCCTTCACCACCATCGGCCAGCGGGCATTGGAAGGTCTCTGCATCCGGGATCTGCTTTGACAGCGTATCAGCAATGATTCGGGCAGCCTCTTTTGATGTAAGAGAGCCCTTGAACGAATCCGGTGCAACCAGAATGCGCATCAAAGCAGATCCGGCGGGCTTTGCACGCCTCTACCACACTGATCGGGAAATTTGGGTTTATTCGGTTGTACAGGTCTGTTTGTCATTTTCAACATCCCATCTATAGTAGTATAGCTATGGAGGAGATATGGGGGAAACCAATTCAGAAACGTTCAATCAACCCGTTTATACTCATTTTCGGTGTATATATATTGTGTATAACAACCAGAGGCATTCATTAGACGCCGATCGACAAAGTACCTTATCAATAGACATTATCAATCATATCAATACAAACAATCAATTTTACTAATTAATTGGCCCGGTAAATAATTCTGTAACAATATCCGGAAGAAGCAGCGAAAACGATGATCAGGAGGTAACCCAATGTCAGAAAACAAATGCCCGGTGATGCACGGCGGTGCCACAGAGAGCAGCCAGTCGAACATGGAATGGTGGCCCAAGGCCCTGAACCTCGACATTCTGCATCAACACGACAGCAAGACCAATCCGATGGAAGAGGGTTTCAACTATCGCGAAGAAATCAGGAAGCTCGATGTCGCCGCGCTCAAGAAAGACCTGACTGCACTGATGACCGATAGTCAGCCATGGTGGCCGGCAGACTGGGGTCACTATGGCGGTCTGATGATCCGTATGTCCTGGCACGCGGCCGGGACCTATCGCACTGCGGACGGCCGCGGTGGTGCCGGCACCGGCAACCAGCGCTTTGCGCCGATCAACTCCTGGCCGGACAACGTCAACCTGGACAAAGCGCGCCGCCTGCTCTGGCCAATCAAGAAGAAATACGGCAACAAGCTTAGCTGGGCCGATCTGATTGCCTATGCAGGTACCATCGCCTATGAATCCATGGGCCTGAAGACCTTCGGCTTCGGCTTTGGCCGCGAGGATATCTGGCATCCGGAAAAGGATACCTACTGGGGTTCGGAAAAAGAGTGGCTTGCCAAGGAGCGCTATACGAACGCTAACGATGAGGCCTCACTCGAGAACCCGCTCGCTGCGGTGCAGATGGGTCTTATCTACGTCAATCCTGAAGGTGTGGATGGTAAGCCCGATCCGCTCAAGACGGCTGAGGCCGTGCGCGTGACCTTCGCCCGTATGGCGATGAACGATGAGGAGACCGTCGCCCTGACCGCCGGAGGCCATACCGTCGGCAAAACACATGGCAATGGCAATGTATCGGATGTAGGCCCCGATCCTGAGGCGGCGGAACTTGAAGATCAGGGCCTGGGCTGGATGATCAAGAACAAGCGCGGCATTGGCCGTGACACCGTCTCCAGCGGCCTTGAAGGCGCCTGGACCACCCATCCGACGAAGTGGGACAACGGCTACTTCCAGCTCCTGCTCAACTATGAGTGGGAAATCAAGTCGAGCCCCGCGGGCGCCCGGCAGTGGGAACCGATAAACATCAAGGAAGAAGACATGCCGGTAGACGTTGAGGATCCATCGATCCGCTGCAAGCCGATCATGACAGATGCAGACATGGCCATGAAGATGGACCCGGAGTACCGCAAGATCTCCGAGCGTTTCTACAAGGATCCTGAATACTTCTCCGAAGTCTTTGCCCGGGCATGGTTCAAACTGACGCACCGTGACATGGGGCCGAAGGCGCGCTACATCGGTCCCGATGTGCCGAAAGAAGACCTGATCTGGCAGGATCCTGTGCCCGCCGGGAACAGCGACTACGATGTGGCTGGCGTAAAGGCCAGGATTGCCGACAGCGGTCTGGGCATTAGCGAGATGGTTAGCACCGCCTGGGACAGTGCCCGAACTTTCCGTAATTCGGACAAGCGCGGCGGCGCCAACGGGGCACGCATACGCCTGTCTCCCATGAAGGAGTGGGAAGGCAATGAGCCCCAACGTCTGAGCAAGGTACTGGCTGTTCTGGAATCGATTGCTGCCGAAAGCGGAGCAAGCACCGCGGATGTGATCGTGCTGGCGGGTAACGTCGGCGTCGAACAGGCCGCAAAAAAGGCCGGCTTTGATGTTAGCGTTCCATTCTCGCCTGGTCGTGGAGATGCAACCGACGAGATGACCGATGTGGAATCCTTCGAGGTGCTGGAACCACTCCATGATGGATACCGCAACTGGCTGAAGAAGGACTATGTTGTCACTGCAGAAGAATTGATGCTTGACCGCACGCAACTGATGGGATTAACCGCCCATGAGATGACGGTACTCGTTGGTGGTATGCGCGTGCTTGGCACTAACTATGGCGGCACGAAACATGGCATATTCAGCGATCGCCCAGGCGCCCTGACAAACGACTTCTTCGTGAACCTGACGGATATGAGTTACACGTGGAAGCCAGCGGGTAATAATCTGTATGAGATCCGTGACCGTGAGACAGACGAGGTCAAGTGGACGGCAACGAGAGCAGATCTCGTGTTCGGGTCTAACTCGATCCTTCGCTCTTATGCTGAGGTATATGCACAGGATGACAACAAGGAAAAATTTGTAAGGGACTTCGTCGCAGCATGGACGAAGGTAATGAACGCTGATCGATTCGATCTGGATTGATTCCGGGTGCCTCTCCTCACGCCGCAGACAATCACGGTGTGGGGACAGCTAAGCAGTGGTGGCTCCAGACGGATATGACGAAAGTCTACGAATAGCCGTAAACAGGCACCATGAAATCTGAAAATAGGGTGGATTCTAGTCGCAAGTGCACCACTGGCTGAGAAATGAAGACATGGAAGGAGTTCTGATAGTGTGAGGTTACTACACAACGTCACCATCAGGAGTCTCCTCCCTTGTCCTACACTCATTTTAGTGAGCACGAGTGCTATGTCATCTACCATTTGAAGTTGTACGGTTTAAGCCTGCGCGAGATCGGTCGCAGGCTGGGCCGGCACCACACAAGTATCAGTCGTGAGATCGAACGAAATGGTTATCCGAATACGGTTTATTACCATGGCGTATCCCAGCCGAAGGCCGATGCACGAGCTTAGCAAACCGAGGCATCATCGCAGGCAATCAAACGACTCTCAGCCAGCCTTGGATCAAGGTCTGTTGTATTAATACGGGTCAGGGTTAGCAGCCCTGCAAGATTCGGTTCAACCTGAAGCCCCTGTTCACTGAATGCCTGCATGCCAAGCGCCATCAGCATACCGATACCGCAATCATTGCTGGCCGAGCCGCCAA
>JAVVFI010000475.1:0-3569 GCA_032250555.1 Sedimentisphaerales bacterium | reverse complement strand
GTGATTATTGGCAGTAAAGAGTACGACTTTGCAGGAACAAAAAGTGTTTCGATAAGAATTTAGACAATATCCATAACCGACAGAGGTTTTGTTATTACTTCTGTATTTGGCTTAGCCAGTTCTCGTGCAGGTTAGTCAGCCGCCTGACTTTATCTGGATTGGAGCTGGCTAAGTTCTTGGTTTCAGTGGCATCCTGCGCAATATTAGATAGGAAAGTTTCGGCTTTTGGTAGCTTGCTTCCTTTATAATCGGTGGCAGGGCCGTTGTGGACCAGTTTCCAGTTGCCTTCTCGCACAGCCCAGTGCTTACCCCTGCTTGTCTGCCAGTGAATCACTTTGTGTGGCGAAGGGGCATCGGGTGACTCTATAATTGAAACGATGCTTTTGCCGTCGATTTGATGCTCAGGAGGTTTGATTCCACAGTATTGAGCGATTGTGGGCATCCAGTCGATGCTGACTGCTGCTTGGTTGCGAATGGCATTTTGAGGAATGCGTCCGGGCCAGGAAACGATACAAGGTACGCGGATGCCTCCTTCCCAGAGTGTAAATTTATGGCCGCGATAGTCTCCTGAGCTTCCGCCCCCGGAGAAGGTTCGCTGTTCTACGGAATGGCCGTGATCGCTTAGGTAAATTATAAGTGTATCTTCACGCAGACCTGATTCGTCCAGATGGTCGATAACTTTGCCGACCATTTCATCCATTGTGGAAATGAAGGCCGCATACATACGGCGAGGTGCGTCGAGGTGCTCGTATTTTTTTCGCCACTTCTCTTTTCCCTGCAGCGGGTAATGAGGCATATTAATGGCCCAGTAGAGAAAGAACGGCTTCTCCTTATTTTCATTGATAAACTTTTTGCATTCATCGACCATCAGGTCGCCGAAAAATTCTCCATCATTCCATACTTCCCGACCGTTCCGCCACAGGTCATGCCGGTTGGGGCCCGACCAGTAGAAAAAGTGTGAGTAATTATCAATACATCCGCCCATATGTCCGAACGAAGAATCGTAACCCTGACCATTGGGCATTGTCTCAGGTGTATATCCAAGGTGCCATTTACCGACGTGGCCGGTTGTGTAGCCTGCTGTTTTCATCATTTCTGCAATAGTAATTTGTTCTGTGGGCATACCGGTATGGCCCGGCTGCGAGGACACATTACCCGGTACGCCGGCTCCCTGGGGATATCTACCGGTCATTAACGCCGCACGGGAAGGTGAACAAACAGGTGCTCCGACATAGAATTGAGTAAAACGCGTTCCTTCTTTGGCGAGTCGGTCCAGATTGGATGTATAGAGGTCTTTCGAGCCGTAGCAGTTGACGTCTATCGTGCCCTGGTCGTCTGTGAGTATGAGAATTACGTTCGGTTTTCGTGCAGTTCGTCGTTTGCCGATTGCAGTGCCGCCGATTAAGAGTGAACCTGCTGTAAGGCCCAATACTTTAAGGAAATCTCTTCTTGTTTGTCTGTTCATACTTTTTATCCCTCTTTTAATAGTCCTTAAAAGTGTTCATCCATTGCGGCCAGTCGCCAGGCAGGACACCGCCGGCTTGTGTCCATATGCCGTTTGTCTTGGAATTGGTGCTCCATTTCAATGTCCACAATTCCTTGAGTCCTACTCTTCTGACGGAAAAATCCAGAAAGGCTAAATTTGTTGCTGCGTTATGCCGGTTAAGGCAGACACGTCTCATGTTATCATCTCTCCATTGACCGGTACTGCTTTCTGTTTGCCCTTCATATTCCGGTGGTAAATCATGCTCAAGTGGCCCTGCTCCATACCACGAACAGTCTTGAAACAGGGGAATTTGATTTGTTCCTGCAACATTGCGGTTCTTGAAGTAACCGTCATGAGATTGGTCCGTGTTTCTGTTATAAATCCAGCGATTTATACCATAGCTGCCGTAGTCCTGTTGTGATACATAATCGCTATCAAGAGTGCTTTCGCCCCAGGCCCGAAACGTATTGTCTGACCGATCAGGATTGGCGGCCTCCGGACAGCATGCGCTCAGTTTTCGGTCTCTGTGTTGATCTTGCAAGACCCATCTCCATCTGCCGCTGCTGTCGCCGTAGGCAAAATAACCGTCGTTGTCATCCATATAAATCGAAAAGACAAGCGCCCATTGTCGCAGATTTGATTGGCAGGCAACAGCCCTTGCTTGGCTTTTTACCCGTTGTAGGGCTGGCATCAATATCGCCATCAGCAATGCGATGATAGCGATTACTACAAGAAGCTCTATTAGGGTAAATCCCCTTTTTGCAGGCATTATAGCATTTTTTTGACCAACCATGTTCGTTATCTCACAAGTGCCGGATTTTTATCAAATTGAGCTTTTACATCCGATATTATGAGGTAAAGCACTCTGGAATGCAACCATAATGCGCTTTATCGATACCTAATTTATCCGGATAACGCAGAATTTTTCCTTGACGAAAGGGTGACTACTTTGATATAAATATACTTAAGTGCAGCAGTTGATGTTTATCTCCGACGGAAAGTTTCTTTGTTTTTATTTGAATTGGCGTGGTGTGAAGGATGATTAACTAATGCTTGAAGTTTAAACATAAGCTTTGTAGCTGGTAATTAAGTTGTTCACATTTCAGATTATTGGCTAATATTGGACTTTTGAAGGAAGGAGGTTGTGGCAAGTCTTAGTAAATATCTTTTAACAAATATTGTATATCTGTAAATTGTTTTGGTGTGTGGCCAAAACTCGGTAGTTTATTTCTGTAACTTTTTAAAGGAGGACTATTATGAGTAAGAGATTATTTATTTTATTAACTTTTTTTGTGGTACTCGGTCTGGTCATTCCCAATGTCGTCTTCGCCGATGTTCTCGAAGTCCGGGTCGCTGCCGGCGAGGATGATTCTGAGGAAGATGTGGCGACTGGTGCGATTGATCTGACCAGCTCGGACCTCGAGATAACCGAAGAGGGTGAGCCCGCCCTTAACCAGCTTGTCGGGATGCGCTTCAACGGCATTGCAATCCCGCAAGGGGCCATCATCACCAGTGCCTATGTACAGTTCCAGGTCGATGAGGTTGACGTTCCGGGTGACAATAGGCCTGGTACAAAGTTCCTCAAGGGTGAAGCTTCTGACAATGCTGTGTCATTTACGGATGCTGCCTTTGACATATCGTCCCGGCCGACAACAACCGCAGAGGCAAGCTGGGACTGGCCCGAATGGCTAACAGAGGATGAAGAAGGTCCGGATCAGCAGACCTCTGACATCGCTGCTGTTATCCAGGAAATAGTGGATCGGCCGGGTTGGGCCTCTGGCAACTCGCTGGTGCTCATCATCACCGGTAGTGGTGAGAACTGTGCCGAAGCGTACGATGGTGAGCCGGAAGCGGCGCCGTTGCTGCATATAGAGTTTACTTCAGGGCCGGCTGACGTCACCGCGCCTGGCGATATCGTCCAGGGTGTTCCGAATGATGGAGATTGGCCCGGAGCTGAAACGCCTGATCTTGCGTTCGATGACGATTCCTCAACGAAGTATCTGCATTTCAAAGGTGATTTTGAACCTGATCCCAATACAAGCGGTTCGGGTTTGCAGATTACACCGGCCGCTGGTTCGACTAT
>JAVVFI010000474.1:0-3576 GCA_032250555.1 Sedimentisphaerales bacterium | reverse complement strand
GGTATTGATCGGTGACGATCCACTCAAGTTAATCATCAAAAACACATCTCCTCCCAAGGCTGCCAGCGCCAAGCCTTACAAAGGACGATACCCGGCGGGTTCGCTGGTTCACAATGGTATCTGGTATTACGGCACCTACTGTCTTGGGCCGGACGGAAGCACGAAACACAAAGGATTCACATGGAATTGGCCGAACCTGGGGCCGATGCCGGGATTCCAGATCTCGCGGGATCTGGGCAAGACATGGGAACCTTCGCCTCTTTCACCCGGAACACCATTGTTTCCTGAGCCGAAAGCTTATCTCGGCCCTGTTAAGATGGGTGCACCTCATTTTGTGGATTTCGGCCAGAACATGAAACATTCGCCCGATGGAAAGGCATATCTTTTAGGTATGGGTGCAGTGGCGGATGACCCTGAACCGCGTCCCTGTGTCAAGCCCGCCGCGGGAGGTGGATTTGAGGCACAGGATTGCGATACGGACTTCGCCCATGCCAATCTGAGCTGGATTACCGCCGATCAGGTCTATCTGGCCCGCGTCAAGCCGTCGCCCGAAACGATCAATGACATCAAGGCCTATGAGTTTTTCGGGGGGCATGATGCGAACGGCAAGCCTGTCTGGACAGGTGATTTCGAGAAGATCAAGCCGTTGATCGAATGGAACAACAACATGGGTTGTGTCACGGCCACCTGGGTGCCGGGGCTTAAGAAATATCTTATGTGCATCACTGACGGATGGCCGACAGTAGCCAAGATGGATTCATACATTCTGGAAGCCGATACGATAACGGGTCCCTGGAGGATGGTTGTCTATCTGAAAGACTTCGGGGAGCAGGCTTACTTCCTCAATTTTCCAAGCAAGTTTATAAGTGAAGATGGTAAGACTCTGTGGCTGTGTTACTCCGCGAACTTCAGTCGCGGCTGGAATGGCGTAAAACTGGATGTCAATCCTCCGGGCGGGCGGTACGGTTTGTGCCTGCATGAGGTGAATTTGCCGGGACCAGGCGACAACCTATCGACTGCTATCAAGGCGCTTAAGGCAAGGCAGTAAACGGTGCGGCCTTAGCTCTGACGTTAGGGAACGAATATGATATCGTATGAGTATGGACTTTGGGTATAAGGAGTGTTATACTGACGTTCAGAGAGCTTTAGAGTTTTATGTGGAAACCATATATACATATTTGGGTGCCATGATGAGGTATTATCGATAGGTCAATGCAATGAAAGTACTTGTAACAGGTTCCTCCGGGCTGATCGGGTCGGCATTAATCGAATCCTTAGCCGCAAACGGACATGAGGCAATACGGCTGTTTCGCAGGGAGTTTGCCGAAGGCTTGCCTTTTTGGGATCCGGAGAATGGTGTCATAGATTTGTGTGATGTGAGTGGCATTGATGCTGTTGTTCACCTGGCCGGTTACAGCATAGCCAACGGCCGGTGGAATGAACGCACGAAGACCCGCATTTTAGAGAGCCGTGTCAGAGGGACGAAACTCATAGCGGAATTTTTTGCAGGGTCGGCTCACAAACCCCATGTAATGGTTTCAGCATCAGGAGTAGGTGCTTATGGTGATTGTGGAGAGGATGTCGTTGATGAGAGAAGTGAATTCGGCAAGGGCTTCCTGGCCGATGTGGCCAGGCAATGGGAGGCATCTGCGGCCCCGGCCGTCGAGGCAGGTATTCGAGTGGTGAATATTCGCCTTGGTGTGGTTCTGAGCGCTTCGGGTGGGGCCCTGAAAAAGATGCTTCTTCCTTTCAAGATGGGGCTCGGCGGTGTTATCGGCAGCGGGAAGCAGTACATGAGCTGGGTGAGTATTGACGATGTTGTGAAGATGATCCAATACGTCATAGCGAACGATTCAATACGAGGCCCGGTCAACTTTGTGTCACCGACTCCCGTGAGCAATTTTGAATTTACAAAAACGTTAGGGCGAGCTTTACATCGTCCGACCGTGTTTCGAATGCCAGCCTTTGCGGCTTGTTTGGTGTTCGGTGAAATGGCTAAGGAGCTATTGTTATCCAGCACCCGTGCTATGCCCAAGAAGCTGATGGACACAGGCTACCAGTTTCTCCATTCTGAGTTGGAAGAAGCTTTCAGGTACTTGTTGGGGAAGGCGGACAATAGTTGAGAATCCCTGAGCAAACACCCAACCAATCATTCAAGCCGAAGGGATTTAATTCTACATCAGGGGACGAAAACGATATTATATGAGTATGGACTTTGGGGGGGGATTTTAGTTTTTAGTTTTGAGTTGGAAATGGTGAATTTTAGAGTGTTGATTCTTCCGGCGGTTTTTTCGCTTGTGCTGCTTTGTGAGCATGTTGTGCCGCTGAGGCAAAGGGCAAGGCCGCTTTTTCGGCGACTTTTGAAGAATTTTGTCCTGACGGCGCTGGTTTTCCTGGTTGGATCTCTGGTTGTCAGGAATGCAGGGGGTGGAATGTCGGAGTGGACTACGGAGCGGGGTTTCGGGCTGGTCTGGTTGGTTCGGCTGCCACAATGGGGCCGCGTGGGGGTCGGTATTTTGCTTATGGATTTAACCTTTTACTACTGGCATCGGGCAAACCATCGCATAGGCGTTCTCTGGCGTTTTCATAATGTCCACCACATTGACCCGGACCTGGATGTTTCTACGTCTTTTCGGTTCCATTTTGGTGAGATCGCGTACTCGGCTGTTTTTCGAGTCGTGCAGATGCTGCTCATCGGGGCTGATCCGCTGACGTATGCAATCTATGAGACAGTGTTTAATGCTGAAACGATGTTTCATCATTCGAATATCCGGCTGCCTCTGATAATGGAGCGCTGGCTGAACAAAGCTATTGTGACCCCCCGGATGCATGGTATCCACCATAGTGCCGTGGGGCGTGAGACAAATTCCAACTACAGTGTCATATTTCCATGGTGGGACCGGCTCAACAGGACATTGGTGTTGAACGTTCCGCAGTCTTCGATCAGAATCGGCGTGCCGGGCTACTTAGAGGTGAAAGACAATCGATTATGGAACTTGCTGATTATGCCTTTCATCAAACAAAAACGCTACTGGTGTTTCGCCGATGGATTACCGGTGAGGAGTAACCAGGACAAGACCGTTAAGGTGACAGAGATGTGCGGTTGAACGTGGATTTTCCAGCTAAAGGATAGCTATGTGACTGTGATTGTATCGAGTATTACTATATTAGGCCGGTATGAGATGCCTTATAGGCACGTAGATATTCGCAGACGAAAGCCTCCTTAAATGATATATGATTGATGGTTCCCGATGCGTCGGGATTTGCGCTGCGCTTCAATATTGTGATTGAGTAGTAAATTACAAATTTCAGATTCTTCGGCTTTTCTTTTTTATCACGGTGTACACGCGTTATCGCGTCGGCCAGATTCCTCCACTCGGCTGTGCATCGGTCGGAATGACATTGCCGGTGTTAATTAGTTTTGAGTTGGGCAGGACGAGGAAAGAAAAAACCCCTGCTTTAATTAGGGCCAAAGGAAATTAAAGCAGGGGTAAGAACAACTCACTATGGCAGTAGTGAATTAAGCAATATTATATAATGTATTATCTTATCAAATAAATCGTCTTTACTGCCCTA
>JAVVFI010000473.1:0-3588 GCA_032250555.1 Sedimentisphaerales bacterium | reverse complement strand
ATGGTATGCAGCGCTTGCAATAGCAATAACTTGTCTTTATCGCAGATTTCTTTCTATTACATGGGTGGCGGGTTTAGCAGCCCTGCTTTACGTTATTGACGATGCTCATGGTATGCCGGTCGGCTTCCTTGCAAATCGTAATGCCGTCATGGCTACATTGTTCGGTGTATTAACGTTAATCATCCACGATAAATGGCGCCGGGAAAATCTGCGTATCGGTTTGCTTGTCGGCCCGTTACTCTTGACGTTAAGCTTGCTCTCAGCCGAAGCCGGATTAGCAACTTGCGCGTATCTTTTTGCATACACAATCTTTATTGATAGAGGAACCTTGCGCCAACGGTTTGGGGCTCTGATTCCCTATGCTGCCGTAGTCGTAATCTGGCGTATATTATGGACTTATCTAGGTTATGGTGTTGAAAATATCGGCGCTTATATTGATCCACTGAGCGAGCCATTGAAATATCTTGACGCACTGAAAAACAGGGCTCCGTTCTTACTACTAAGTCAATGGGCACTGCCGCCATCAGACATAACTATAATGATGCGCCCGAAATACTCGATGGTAATATGGCAAATTGCTTTTGTTTTTCTGTTTCTATTGGTCGTCATTTTAATTCCTCTCATCCGGTGTCGGCGAACAACACGGTTCTGGATAACTGGGATGGTGCTGTCTGTTCTTCCGATATGTGCAACTTTTCCTTCCGACCGGCTTCTTACATTCGTTGGCATCGGAGCTATGGGATTAATCGCACAATTCATTAACTTTGTATTTAATAATACCGAAGAGCGACCGAAACTTCTCGTTTGGCGAATTCCGGCAATTGGACTTGCCGGTTTATTCATTTTAATTCATCTAATCATTGCTCCGCTGGCTTTACCTGTTCGTGCAGCTAATGCGATGATACCCAAAAAATACCTGGATAAACTGATGTTGACCGAAGGACTGGACGAATCCGTGAAAAATCAGGACCTTATTATTGTAAATCCCCCCATAACATTCCTTATGCTGCAGTCTCCTATGATGTGGGAATGTAATAATCAGCCGATACCCCGTCATTTAAGAATTTTGACGTCAAGCTTATTTCAGCCGGTTGAAGTTTACCGTCCTGATGCGAAAACTCTGATCCTGAGATCGGCTTTTGGATTCTACACCTACGTTCTGGATTCATTATTCCGTAATGAAGATCACCCGTTTTCTATCGGTGACCGAGTTGAACTAACAGGAATGACCGTTGAAATACGAGAAATAACAAGCTATGGAAATGTAGCCGAAGCCGCCTTCATCTTCTCCGTTCCCCTTGAAGACTCTTCGCTGCGATGGCTAAAACACAAAGATGGAGCCTTCGTGCCTTTCACTCCTCCTGAAATCGGTCAAAAAGTGGTCCTGCCCGGTAGAAACCTGTTCCGTCAATAAAAACAAAGATTCTTCTCCATTCATCGCTGATTATTTATCTTACCGAAATTGAATTGAAAATTGCCGGGGTATCTACTATTATTTGTCACACTATAGCGACTGTAACTTTTTAAGTGTACACATACAGATTTGAAGGAGACTAAAGAATGACAGACAAAAAAGAGGATTTGGCAAGTCCAGGTGATTATTCCGGATTGGAGAGAATGCTTCCGCAGGATTACAGTTCTCTGCTGAATCCGAAGGAAACCCAGCTTGCCATCTTCACCGTTAAAGACTACATTGAAGAAAACCTCTGCAAGGAGTTAAATCTCATCCGCGTAACAGTCCCCCTTATTGTGGACGTTGAGAGCGGCGTCAATGATATGCTCGACCGTGATGGATCAAAAATTCCGATCGGATTCCATATATCAAATGACAACGATAAAAATCCAATTGATGCTCAGGTCGTCCAGGCCGCCACAAAGTGGAAACGAATGGCCCTGAAGCAATTCGGAATAGAGCCTGGAGAAGGCCTCCTAACCGACATGCGTGCAATACGCAAGGATGAAATACTCGACCACGACCATAGTATTTATGTTGACCAGTGGGACTGGGAACTCGCGATAACCGAAGAACAGCGCAATTTGAAATTGCTCCGGGAAGTAGTACAGAAAATCTGGAAGGTCATCAAAGGTGCCGAAACACATGTCCAGAATCTCTTTCCTAAATTGAAAACCAACAAATACCCCAATTTACCAGAAGAAATAACTTTTATCCATGCTGAGGATTTGCTGGACAGATTCCCTGACCTGCCAAACGGTCAGCGTGAGACAAAGATTTTACAGGAATACCCCGCCATCTTCCTCTATGGTATCGGTTGGGTCCTCAAGAACGAACAACCGCATGAAATGAGGGCTGCAGACTACGACGACTGGGTAACAGAGACCACATCCGAGGACGGCCGGCCGATGCATGGGCTCAACGGTGATATCCTCGTCTGGAATCCTGTAACCAATTATCGGCACGAACTTAGCTCTATGGGCATCCGTGTTAACCCCGAATCGCTCAAAATTCAGCTCGAACTTTCAGGGCAGCAGGATTTTCTGCATTTTCCCTACCATCAGGCTATAGTCAATAATGAGATTCCACTCAGTATTGGTGGGGGGATAGGACAATCTCGTACTTTCATGCTCCTGCTGAAAAAGGCCCATATCGGTGAGGTCAGCGCGACCGTCTGGCCACAAACATTAAAGGACATCTGCAAAAAGAAAAACATCTTCGTTATAGAATAAACACCGATCAATATATTAGATAAAACATCTTAATTAAACTGTATGTTTACTTTGCATAAATAATAACCTCGACAATAGTCGGGGGTATTATTTTTTGATCCGTATTGCCTGCCACGGATTTTGGATTATACTGGAGCCGATTCAAAATACTTTTTTTGGTCGTTTGGAAAGAGCATATGCTTTGGAATATTTTATTTATGCTCATTGGTTTTACTTTTGTAATCAAAGGAGCGGACCTGCTGGTTGAGGGTGCCAGTGCTCTTGCAAAGAAGCTTTCCGTATCTGATCTTGTTGTTGGCCTTACAATCGTATCTTTTGGGACATCTCTGCCCGAGCTCACCGTAAATATATTCGCCAGCATCAACGGCAACACCGATATAGCCATAGGAAACATTTTGGGAAGTAATATAGCAAACATTCTTCTAATACTTGGCGTTTCCGGTTTGATATATCCTCTGGTCGTTATCAAAGGAACAGTGTGGAAAGAAATTCCTTTAAGCCTTCTCGCCGCGGTCCTTCTGGGTATTCTGGCCAATGACATACTGATTGACGGGGCCGCAAAATCCGTATTAAGCCGGATAGACGGATTGGTATTATTAAGTTTTTTTATAATATTTCTTTACTATTCCTTTAGCATCTCCAGACGAAAAGAAGACTCTGAAGCCTTGTTTCAAGAAAAGAAACACAGCACAAGAAAAATCTCCTATATGATTTTCACCGGACTATTGGCGTTAATTTTCGGGGGCAAGTTTGTCGCCGATGGTGCTGTAGAACTGTAATGCTTCAGTCGGAATTGGACATTTCCTGAAAATGATTTAGTATGTAGATCTAAGAAAGGAAATGGACATGGCAAACAATCGCAAAAAGTACTCAGCTGAGGAAAAAGTCAGACTTCTCCGCCTG
>JAVVFI010000472.1:0-3600 GCA_032250555.1 Sedimentisphaerales bacterium | reverse complement strand
CAATACCCTATGGGCAAATGCTCGATGAACTCAAAGAAACGGGCTATAAAGGAACTGAATTAGGCGACTGGGGTTATATGCCTACAGATCCCGGGCAGTTATACGCTGAGCTGGACAATCGCGGAGTGGTTATGCTTGGTGCGTTTGTTCCTGTGCCCCTAAAGGATGCCGATGCTCACAAGGCTGGTATTGCCGAATCATTGAAGATTGCCCGCTTGTTGGCTGATGTCGCCGAAAAGGGCGGCTATGAGCAACTACCGTTCCTGGCGCTTGCCGACGATAATGGAACTGATGCGGTTCGGACCAAAAATGCCGGGCGAACAAATCCACAAATGAGTCTGACCGATGAACAGTGGAAAGTGTTTGCCCGCGGCGCAGAAGCTATCGCCCGTGAAATAAAGTTACAAACCGACCTGCGTACCGTGTTTCATCATCATTGCGGCGGTTTTGTTGAAAGACCTGATGAAGTTGCTCGTTTACTTGAAATGACCGATTCGGATTTATTAGGGCTTGTACTTGACACGGGCCACTATACTTATGGTTGCCGAATAAACGACCCAAAGGTTGCCCTTGAAGCATTCGAACTTTTCACCGAGCGTACCTGGTATGTACACTTTAAGGATTGTCATCCGCAAATCGCAGACAGCGCACGCAATGAAGAATGGGATTATTTCGAAGCGGTTCGGCGAGGTGTGTTCTGTGAGCTTGGACAGGGTTGTGTGGATTTTCCGGCGGTACTTAATTCATTAAAGCAGCATGATTATGACGGCTGGATTGTTGTTGAGCAGGATGTTCTGCCGGGGATGGGCTCGCCGAAGGAAAGTGCCAGGCGAAACCGTGAATATCTGCGAAAACTGGGTGTTTGACAAGGGAGGTGTCCAACAATGCCAATGACTATCGGCAAGTGGCGGAGATTGCAGCAGACAGCCGGTCCGAACGGAACTTTTTACATTGCGGCGGTTGACCACCGGGGCCCACTTCGTCGAGCACTGGAAACCGAATCGCCTGAGGGCAAAACAGATGAAGCGTTGACATCTCTAAAAAGAGATATTGTGCGACATTTGGCACCGGCTACATCGGCCGTTCTGCTGGACCCGGAAACTGCCGCCGGTCAGTGTGTGACCGATGGTTCACTGCCGGGCGGCACCGGATTAATTGTCGCTTTGGATTCCGGCTCGACAGGTGATCCGTTAAATCGTACGACCGGCCTTATTGAGAACTGGTCGGTTGAAAAGACTGTTCGTATGGGGGCATCAGGTGTGAAAATACTGCTTTATTATAATCCCCAGGCCCCCCAGGCCGAAGAACGGGAGGGTCTTGTTCGTAATGTTGCCCGCAAGTGCATACAATATGACATACCTTTTTTTCTTGAACCTTTATCTTATGCCTGCGATGATCAGAACAAGGCAGTGCCGCCAGAAGAGAAACGTCGGGTCGTAATTGAAACTGCGCGGCGGCTGGTTCCTTTGGGTGTTGATATTCTCAAGGCTGAATTTCCTGTCGATGTCAGCGCCGAGCCGGATGAAAATATCTGGCTCGAAGCCTGCCGGGATTTGACCGATGCATGCGAGGTTCCTTGGGTGTTGTTGTCGGCCGGTGTTTCTTATGAAACTTTTTTGAAGCAGGTTCGCATTGCATGCCAGGCCGGAGCGAGCGGTGTAATGGCCGGCCGGGCGGTCTGGAAAGAGGCGGTGACATTAAACGTCTCTGCTCGAAATCAATTTTTAAAGAGCGCCGGTTATGAGCGAATGCAGGGATTAAAGTCCCTTTGTGAGCAGATGGGTCGACCTTTTACCGAAGTTTATGATCCTCCTGAATTAAGTTACGATTGGTATGTTGATTAGCCAGTGACTCTTCATTTTTTATTTTTCTTTTCGCCGGGTTTCTTTTGTGCTGAACTTTTGAACCACTTCTCCCACAGAGCTTCGAGCCGGGCTGCTTTTTCCGGATACTTGCTGCTTAGATTGTTAAGCTCGACAGGGTCGGCATCTATGTCATAAAGCTCCCACGGTTTTTTGTCCATTCTTACAAGTTTCCATTTTCCCTGCCGGACGGCGCAGCCATGTGAAAATTTCCAGAACAGGGCTTCATGGTCTTGACGCTTTTTTCCCCGGAGGATTGGAATCATGCTTTTTCCATCGGCGGGATTAATACGCCGGCCTTGATAAGTTTTGGGGTATTTAACATCTGCGGCATCGAGGACAGTCGGCAGGAGGTCCATAACGTGACATACCTGGTGGGTGACTTGCCCGCCTTTGCTGATAACCTGGGGCCACCGGACTATCAGCGGCACACAGATACCGCCCTCGTGGTCGTACTGCTTGAACATGCGATACGGCGTATTGCTTGCATTTGCCCAGCCGTATCCGTAGCTCTGCCATGTGTCTTCGGGGCCGGGCATTACATCGGGGCGGTTGCCGGTTTTGATTTTTCGGCCGTCCCGGGTTTGTTTATTTAGAAACGCTCCGGTGCGCGACTCATTGTACTCCACATGGCAGCCTCCGTTATCGACAAGAACCATAATCAGCGTGTTGTCCAGCCGGTTTGTTTCCCTTAGTGCATTGAGAATCCGTCCTATTCCTTTGTCCATGCGTGTTATTTGAGCGGCGTAAACCTCCATCCGCCGCTGCTGCCATTGCTTGTGTTTTTCGTCTTGCCATGCAGGTACATTCGGATGCCGGGGCGAAAGCGGAGTATCTTGTTTGACTATACCTATCTTCTTCATGCGTTCGATGCGCTGTTGGCGAAGTTTGTCCCAGCCCATTGTGTAGCGGCCTTTTTGTTTTTCGATGTCTTCAGGTAGAGCATGCAGAGGCCAGTGAGCGGCGGTGTAGGCAGTGTAGAGAAAAAGCGGGGTTTCTTTGGGGGTTTCCTTTATATACTGCACGGAGTTTTCACTGATAGCATCGGTATAGTAGAAGTCTTTATTATTTTTCCACTGGCCTTCAGCGGGCTTGCCGTCCCGGCTCAGTGTCAGCGGGGCGAAGAAGCTGCCGCAGCCCTGGGGAGTTCCGAAGAAATTATCGAAGCCGCGTTCGAGCGGTGCTTTTCTGTTGAGTATCGGCTCGCCGACGTTGTGCCACTTGCCGACGGCACAGGTTCGGTAGCCGGCCTTCGAGAGTACTTCGGCGATTGTAACGTTTTTACCGGAGTTGTATCCGCGAATATGGTACTGGCCTGTAAGCAGGGCGACCCGTGTGGGAGCGCACATACTTTCGCTGTGAAACTGGGTAAAACGAATGCCGGCGGCGGCGATTCTGTCGATATTCGGCGTTTGGATCTCGCCGCCGTAGCAGCCGAAATCAGAGTACCCGATGTCGTCGCCGATGATGATGACGATGTTTGTTTGCCTGGGGCTGTTTGAGGCCTTTGTCAGCCGGGATGCCATTAGAGCGGCAGTGCTAATTCCCATCGCCTTTAAGAAATCTCGTCTTTTTAGCATATTCAAAACTGTCTCTCCTTTACTTTCGCCATAAATTTTCTTTCGGCAAGTATATAGTGTTTTCTTCGTAAATACGAGCAAATTGGCACCCTTCAGGGTGGTAAGATCCGCGAGTAAGACTATTAAAATGATCGTAAGGTTCATTTTCCACGCATGAG
>JAVVFI010000471.1:0-3633 GCA_032250555.1 Sedimentisphaerales bacterium | reverse complement strand
CCTACATTGCTGGATATTGCCGGCTACGACGTACCTGACTCGATGATTGGACGCTCGTTGGTTTCTGGTGTGTCAAATACCTCAGATGATTTGTCTGAGGATCAAGAGGCGATCGTGCGTGACCGGCTCCGTGGATTAGGGTATATTTGAAGTCAATCCCGAGAAAAAGAGCTTTCTGATGAAAGAAACAAAACAAATACACAATAACGCTGAGCCTCGTTTTAAGCCGTGGGATATGCTGTACTTTGTCATGTGGTTCGGTGTATTATCCGGCCTTGCTGAGGTTGTCTTGCCGCAGATGAATCAACTCATTGGGGGCAGGAATGTATTTCTACGCAGTCACACCATATGGATGTCCCCGTTAGCCAATGTGGCTGTTCTTGGTATCGTAGGCCTAATCTTATCCCCTTTGCTTCAGCGTGTGTCCCGGCCAATGGCAGTCCGGGTTGCATCTATCGTGTTAGCTTCGGTGGTTTTCTTAAACACTCTGGTCCTTGAATTTGCAAGACTTTCGGGAATTCACTTTGCGGCTAAAGTTGTTTTGGCTGTCGGCCTGGCGGTTGTTCTGCAGCGTTTGATAGCTCGGTGGGCGCATGGCTTCGAGCGATTTGTACGTCGCACAACGATTGGACTTGTGTTGCTTGTGCTGGTTTTAACTATTACTATAAGCGGTTATCGGCATTTCCAGGAACGCGGGATCATCAGTGATCTGCCCGATTCTCGGCCTTCAGCGTCCAACGTTTTGCTGATCGTTTTGGATACGGTACGCGCAGAAAGTATGAGCTTATATGGATACGAACGCCAAACCACACCATATCTTAAGAGTTTAGCTGAACAGGGAGTTAACTTTGAGTGGGCCATCGCTACATCGTCATGGACGTTACCGACGCACGCAAGTCTTTTTACCGGCCGATTCAATTACGAGAACCTTACGAGTTATTACGAGCCGCTTGATAGTACGTATCCAACACTTGCGGAAGTCCTCAGCAAGCATGGCTATGTTACGGGAGGCTTCGTGGCCAACAACGCATTCTGTCGTGTAGAACATGGACTTGCTCGCGGCTTCTCCCACTACGAGGATTATGTTGCTTCGGTGAAAGAGCTTGTGCGTAGTTCGTCGCTGATACGGTTTGCCTTCGGCGATGCCTGCGGGGCGACCTGGGTTCGCCGAATGCTTGGGTACTATGAACGGCTTGATCGCAAGCCCGCCCCTCGTATCGCGAAAGACTTTCTGAGGTGGATTGACCGTATACCGAACGGGCGTCCGTTCTTTGCATTCCTGAACTTTTTTGATGCACACCAGCCTTATTTGCCCCCGGTGGACTTCGCCCGAAAATTCGGGCACACGGATCTGTTGGGCAAGTATCTGACACGTTACGATCATAAGCCCTGTTTACCGAGTAACACTACTACCGAAGAGATCGAGTCGATCCAAAATGCATACGACGGATCTATCGCCTACCTCGATTACAGCTTGAAGCGGCTGTTCGACGAACTAGAACAGCGGAACCTTCTCGACCGAACGCTTGTGATCCTTGTTTCGGATCACGGGGAGGAGTTTGGGGATCACAGTATCATCGGACACGCTACTGACCTGCATATTCAATCAATCCGCGTACCGCTCATTCTGAGACTACCGGGTATTGTGCCAACTGCAATTACAGTGCAGGAGCCCGTAACTCTTCGAGATATTCCGGCAACAGTTATAGACGTCCTGGGCCTTTCAGGCGATGGACTATTTCCAGGGCAGTCGCTGAGCAGATATTGGATTGAATCCAAAATGGAAGAACCGGAAAACGAAGCACTTGTGCTGTCTGAACTCAGCCGAGCTTCCTGGGCTCACGGTACACCTGTTGCGAAAGGGGATATGAAATCCCTTGTTACTGGAAACATGCATTATATCCGTAACGGCGACGGTACCGAGGAAGTGTACGATCTCCATGAAGACCCTGTGGAGCATAACGACCTCATCCAGATGTCACGCGGTGCAGAAGCAGCGGCGAAGGCAAGGCACATCATTGAGGAGATTCTGAATTGATTCTTTGAGTTAATTTTAGTCATGTGGATAAATAAACTGTAGATCTGACTTGAAAAATGGATATTAGAATTCCTATTTTGACATATCATTCTATCGATAATAGTGGTTCTGTTATTTCAACCTCACCAACAAAATTTGAATCACAAATGAAGTATTTGCACGATAAGCATTTCAATGTCATTTCATTAAATAAAATTGTGAAATGTATCTATGAAAGACAGACTTTTCCTCCAAAATCAGTAGTAATTACATTTGATGACGGAGTTAAAAATTTTTACTCCACAGCATATCCTGTTTTGAAGGAATATGGTTTCACGGCCACGGTTTTTTTGGTACCAGGATATTGTGGCAGAAATAACCAGTGGGACGGACAACCGAAAGAAATTCCTGTGATGGATTTGCTTAACTGGGAAGAAATCAGGGAAATGGCCGACAACAGCATCGATTTTGGTGCCCACACCATGAATCATGCTAATTTATCCAGGCTTTTGGCGGATCAGGCTCGTGAGGAAATAGTTAATTCAAAACAAGTTATTCAGAAGTATCTTAAAAAAGATGTTCTGTTATTCGCCTATCCATACGGCAGATTAACCAATGAGATTAAAGACATTGTGAAAAACAATTTTTCAGGAGCTTGTTCTGTTAAACTGGATTTTGTGAGTCTTAAAAGCGATATATATACACTGCCGAGAATCGATATGTATTATTTTTCAAAAAATAATATTTTTGAATATATAGATACACCAATATTTTATATCTACATTGTCTTTCGGAGTATTTTACGGTCGATAAGGAATAAAAGTACTGTTGTCAATAAACTTCAACTCACTCACAATGATTGACGTATGAAAGAGTATAAGCTGCATATTGTATTCGGCCTTATAATTATTTCGGTCGGATTGTTTGTTTCATCATCCGACATAGTTAATTTTTTAAGGAGATTTCCAGCAGACATCCCACAGGAGCTATTGCTCGGAGCCGGGCTATTTAAGCTTGGTCTTGTAATCATAGGAATATCAGTCATTATATTTGGAAAGAGTGCAATTTGGAGGCCGGATATCCCGAAAGATAAAAATGCTGATGAACCGTACGGCAAGTTAGCTTCTTTTCTTCTGTTAATAATTCTTTTTGCTGCATTGGCGCTTCGGATATATGGACTCAATGAGGGGCTTTGGCTTGATGAAATCCTTACACTTGAGAACTATGTAAAAGCACCATTTGGAGAAATAGTTACCACCTATGACTCCCAAAATCAACATTTTCTATATTCGATTTTTGCCCATCTCTCCTTTCTATTATTTGGAGAAAGTATCTGGGCATTACGATTGCCTGCTGTCCTATTTGGTGTTGGCAGCATATGTGCGTTATATTTTCTGGTCCGTGAGGTTGCAACTACTCTTGAAGCATTCCTTTCGTCAGTGTTACTTGTGTTTTCTTACCACCATATCTGGTTTAGTCAGAATGCTCGCGGCTATATAGGTCTTCTTTTTTTTACGCTTATTGCCAGTTGGCTGTTTGTCCGTGGATTAAATGAAGACCGCTCTAAACTCTGGTTGGTTTATGCTGTAATGGCGGCGTTAGGCGCTTATACTCAT
>JAVVFI010000470.1:0-3645 GCA_032250555.1 Sedimentisphaerales bacterium | reverse complement strand
TATTTTCCGTATTCTCTCTTGCCATTCCACGCGCTTGGGCCAAATACACCGGCGAAAAAATCCTCTGCCGAGCGTTCACCCTCTTAAAAGTTTTTGCCGCCACCGCCGCCCCTGTTCTCTATATCTTTAGATTATACGAAGCTCTCATACGGCGTCTGGCCGGAGTACCTGAAACAACCCCCGAAGAGGAACATGAAGAAAAGCAGGAAGAATTTATTACCGGCCTCGAGCAGCACAGAACAGAAGGTGTCCTCGACGAAGAAGAGCAGGAGATGATTGAAAACGTCCTGGAGCTCTCCAACAGCACAGCCGACGAGATTATGACGCCCCGCACTGATATCGTAGCCGCAGAAGTCAACTCCGACCTGCAAAAAGTACTCGATACCATCACATCTGCCGGACATACGAGAATACCCGTTTATGAGAATAATATTGATAACATCATTGGCCTTGTTTATGCCAAGGACCTTCTGGCAGAGATAGGAAAATCCGGCGAAGAATTCAAATTACGGGATAAAATGAGAGATGCCTATTTTGTCCCCGAAAGCAAGCCGCTGAGGGCGCTGCTCCACGAATTTCAAAATCAGAAGCTGCATATAGCCGTCGTCCTCGACGAATACGGCGGTACCGCCGGCATCGTTACATTCGAGGACATCCTCGAAGAGCTTGTCGGCGAAATCACCGATGAATACGAAGAAACCCCAACCGAGCCGATAAAGAATATTGACCACAACACGATTGAAGCAGATGCCAGAACAGACATCGACGACATCAACGACCAGTGCGAACTGAATCTGCCCGAAGATGAAGACTACGAAACCATCGGCGGCTTTGTCTTCTCGCGGCTCGGATATATCCCAAAGACCGGCGAAAGCTTCGACCACGAAAACCTGAAATTCACTATCATTTCCGCCGAAGCAAGAAGCATAAAACGCATCAGAATCCAGAAGACCAACGAACAATAATTTGTGCCGTCTCGTTTGTGATGCTTTTCATATAAAGAACGATACGCAATACGATATACGAGAAATGTTAACCAAAGATACAGCTATCTGCATACGCGCTATCGATTATTCCGAGACATCCCAGATACTGACATTCTTCACCCGTGACACCGGCAAAATCGGCGCCATCGCAAAAGGCTCCAAACGCCCGAAATCCTCCTTCGGAGGCCCCTTCGAAATTTTCTCCTATGGCAAAATTGTCTTTGCCGAATCCAATAAAGACAAGCTCTCCACCCTTACCGAGTTCGAACCATCCTTTCGAGGCGCTGGCTTCAGTGCTCTTAGCGCAAACCTGTTTACCCTGAACTGCTGCCTCTTCGGTGCCGAATTATTGAATAAACTCACCCACGATTACGACCCGCACCCGCAGCTTTTCGATGACTTCCTCCAGTTCTTAAAGAACTCCGGCGAAAGCAGTAACAATTTCGACATGCTGACCCTTTTGATTTTGTTCCAGCTCTCCCTGCTAAAAGAGACCGGCCTACAACCTGTCCTGAGCCACTGCGTCAATTGCAAATCGAGATACGCTTCACGAGATACGAAATGCGAGTTTTATTTCAGCAGCTCCGTCAACGGCCTGATCTGCAGGGACTGCGAGGCAGCCTTCCCCGATAAAATAAGACTCTCCCCCAACACTGCAAATTGCCTCAGCAACCTGAAACTGCTGGCCGGTGCAAAGGAAAATACCCTAAAAGAAATCGAAAAACTCCTGACCTACCACCTAACCGAAACACTCGGCCAAAAACCAAAAATGGCGAAATACATCCTCTCCACTTTAACCTGAGCACAGCCGAAGAGAGACAAGAATTAACATTGACGAAACCCCCTTATTGATAGAAATTCCTGAGTTGGCATAGAGCTTTCCCCTATAGAAAAAACAGGCTTGGCCCCGATTTTCATTAAATACCAATTGGTTATCATTTAGGAGAATATACAAGGATTGAGGATATAATATCAAGAAGGGCTGTGAGCATCCGCTTGCAGCCCTTTTTTCATAAATTCTCCAAAAGACCAATACAGCCTTCTGAGGATTCAATTACGAATCTGCTAACGCCGCTGATCTCGGCTCGCGGGATATAAGTGATCCTTAGCACCAGCATGTTATGAGCCTGCTGTTCAAATGGGTTTAGTGGATCATATGGATCTATTGCAGTTCAGGTATTATAGTGAATACTGCGGAATTTTCATCGTTTCACCATCCTTCATCGAGGAAAGGTGAGCATAATAGCCTGGAACTGTCATATTCAGCGCATCGATAACATCAACCCTCGGTTTGCGGCCGCGCAGGATGGCATCGATGAAGTCGTCACCGAGGTAGCCATGAGAACCGCCATGTCCCCCTGGCACAACGCCCGGCGGCAAAGCGTACTTCTTAATCTGCAAGCCGCCCTTGATAGCCTCGTGATACCGCTTGCTGCCGGTTCTGTCGCCGGTAAACGTTTTGTTGAATCCGCCGTATTCGCCCCGAATGCGTCCCGCTTCGAGGTACTCACCCTGTGAACCGCATACCATCATCCGGGAAAGCCCTCCTTCTGCGGTCCGGAACAGGCCGACCTCTGACTTGAATATATTCCCAATCACGTTGGGCTTGCGCTTATCTTTGTCAAATAGGGGAGTGCCCTGGCAGGAAACGTCAAGAAAGGATTTATGTGTAACGCCGACATAGTAAGCCGTCGAATGAGTCGGATACCACATCGGGCATCCCTTCTTTCGCCAGTCCTTGTAAGAGCCCAGCGCAGGCGCTCCCAGGGAATGAGGATGACAATAT
This sequence comes from Sedimentisphaerales bacterium, assembly GCA_032250555.1. Taxonomy (GTDB): domain Bacteria; phylum Planctomycetota; class Phycisphaerae; order Sedimentisphaerales; family Anaerobacaceae; genus NIOZ-UU13. Next base: position 873 of record JAVVFI010000470.1, on the reverse strand, counting down.
TCCCCCTCGGAATAGACGATACGGCCAAAAACTCCGGCCGCATAAAGCTTTTCCATTGCGAAGATATCATCATGAAAACATGATGTCTCGAACATTGCGTAAATCAGTCCTTTGTTCTTCCTGCAGCATTCTAAAAGCCTCTCAGCGTCCTCGATATCTCCGCGGAATGCCGGTACTGCAGTAGCAGCATGCTTGCCATGCTCCATACAAAGGATAGCGTGCTTGGCGTGGGCTGGAGCATCAGTGGCACAAAAGATGGCTTCGATTGAATCGTCCTTCACCATCTCCTCAAGCGACGGATACGTCTTTTTGCATTTCGCCTTCCGGGCCATATCGGCACAGCGGTCCGGGAACAAATCACTTACAGCGACCAGTTCGACATTGGGATGATGCTGGAGACTGAATTGCAGACCGAATTTGCAAACACCATGGCCGACAATCCCGACCCGGACCTTGCGGCCGCTAAAGGGCTTCCAGACTTTTGTTGCATCATAGTCGGTTTTTGTCTGGTCAAAACCAGGAATAACTTCGGCACTCTTAGCCAAGCCGAGCATGGAACTTCCGGAAGCAACAGCGGAAACGGTCAAAAACGATCTGCGGGATATTTTAGACATGGCAATTTCTCCTTAGTGGTTATAAGAACCTGCTTTTTTTGACATTTTATAACTTAACATCACTCTCTTAATTCATAAAAGAATTCTATATCAGGCACTCAGCAGTAGTCAACTGCTTATTTTTACAATTGTTTCGAACTAACTTTCTTTCATAATGAAACTACCCGATTATAGTAACCATTTTCTATCAATAAGATAAAGAAATCGCTGCATTTTATCCAGGGCTTTTATGCATATCCGCATAACACCCCCCGCTTCA
>JAVVFI010000046.1:0-19499 GCA_032250555.1 Sedimentisphaerales bacterium | reverse complement strand
TCAACATCTTTTTCCGCCCGTAGAGGCGGATTTACTTTATAGTTGGTATCATATTCGGCACAACATTGCTCGGTTAAAAGTAAATGATGTGGAGCTACTTCACAGGTTATCGGTAGAGAATCTTTCTTGGCAGCCCTTATCAATTCTACCGAACCGGCTGTTGATATGTGCTGAACGTGGTAACGAACCTCAGCCTTTTTAATAAGCTGAATATCGCGCCAGAGAATCGCCTCTTCCGCCAGCGGGTCTATCCCCGGCAAGCCAAGAATAGTCGAATAGTAACCGGAATTCATCACCCCTTTGCCGGTAAAACTTTCATCCTGACAATGCTGGGCCACAACCACATCGAACATACCTGCATATTTCAAAGCTCTCAGCATAACAGCCGGATCTTGAACCCCCCTGCCGTCATCAGTAAAACCAACAGCCCCGGCCTCGGCCATAAATCCCATCTCAGCAAGCTCAACTCCCTGCAAGCCTTTAGTGATGGCACCCATTGTATAGACATGAGTTTTCCTGGCCTGCCTGCCCTTTCGATGGATGTATTCGACATCAGTTTCATTTTCAATGACAGGATTTGTATTCGGCATGCAGACAACCGATGTGAAACCCGCCGCAACTGCTGCTGCCGAGCCGCTCGCTATCGTTTCTTCCTCTTCGTCACCAGGCTCACGAAAGTGAACGTGAATATCAATCAGGCCCGGCACGACTAATTTACCGGCCGCATCGATAACCTTCTGTACAGTTTTTTCGACTTTGCCGACTTCTGCAATCTTTTCATCGACTATAAGCACATCACATTTTTCGTCGATACCGTTTGCAGGATCTATTACACGACCATTTTTTATCAATAATTCGGAACTCATTTTAAATATTACAACTTATCAATAATCATTTTTGTTGTGCTGCCGCCTGGTTGACCAAAAATAAAACCGCCATTCTCACTGCCACACCATTGGTTACCTGCTCTAAGATAACACTGTTCCGGCCGTCAGCTACCTCGCTTTCCATCTCCAGCCCTCTGTTAATTGGCCCCGGATGCATAACTAAAATATCTGATTTGGCCCTTTTCATACGCTCAACAGTCAATCCGAAATAATGCGAGTATTCCCGTATCGAAGGAAAAGGATTTCCTCCGAGCCGCTCAAACTGAATACGCAGCATATTTATTACATCAACCTTTTCTATAACCTCATCAAGGCTGTAGCTTACTTTGACAGGCAATTGTCTTACCTGTGGGGGCATAAGTGTCGGCGGGCCTACAAATATTACCTCGGCGCCGAGTTTTGTCATCGCCCACATATCACTGCGGGCAACCCGCGAGTGCGCTATGTCACCGACAATCGCCATCTTCAATCCTTCAAGAGAGCCCTTTTTTTTGCGAATTGTATAGGTATCTAAAAGACCTTGTGTAGGATGCTCACAGAATCCGTCACCGGCATTTACCACGCAGGCATTTATATTCCTGCTCAAAAATTTCGTCGCACCGCCGGCATTATGACGAACCACAACAATGTCAATCCCCAGCGCCTCCAAATTTCTGGCCGTATCTAAAAGAGACTCACCCTTACTGACGGAACTGGTCTTCTTGGTGAATTCGATAATATCTGCGCTTAACCGATTCGCCGCCAGGGTAAAGCTGTTCCGTGTCCGAGTACTGTCTTCGAAGAAAAGATTTACAACAACTTTGCCGCGTAAAGGCGGGGCCTTTTTGACCGACCGGGTACTTATCTGTTCAAAACCTTCGGCTGTGTCAAGAATGTATGTAATCTCCTCGGCACTAAGCTCCCGCAGACCAAGTAAGTGTTTGCGATGCCACTTGAATTGCTTACTTTTCCTTTTCAAAGCCATAGTCTTGTATATTTATATATGAGTATATGAATTAATGCAAAACTTAATCCGCTCATTTACTCAATAACTACTTCGTCCTTTCCGTCCGACTCAACAAGATTGACTTGAATTAATTTGCCCGGTGATGTATCGGCCTTGTAGCCGGCGTAATCAGCCTGTATGGGCAGCTCCCTGCCCGCTCTCTCAACAAGAACGGCCAGCCTTATCGCCTGTGGCCTGCCCAAATCTATTAAGGCATCCATCGCAGCCCTCGCGGAGCGGCCCGTATATAAAACATCATCAACCAAAATAATGATTTTATCGTCAACATCGAATCCGATTTCTGTGGTGCGAACTAATGGCTGATCAGTACCTTGTGGTGAGTTAAGGTCATCACGATAAAGAGTTATATCCAGAGTTCCGCACGGAACATCTTTACCGAGCTTTTGGGATAGTTGGCCCGATAATCTTTGTGCAAGGACCTCTCCCCTGCTGCGGATACCGATTACTGCGATATCCAGCTCAACCGGAATCTCAGATAGAATACGATCCCTAAGCTCATTGAGAACCTGCTCGATTTGTCCTGAATCTAAAATTACCTTCATAATTAAAAGAAACCACTAACTAATAATAGACCAATCTTCAATATCGCATCGAGTATAGCAACTGCAACAAATAAAGGCAAGACTTCAAAAACAAGTTTTCCTGAACCGCCCTTTTAATGCTAAAAACAATAATATTACTGGAACATACCGAATAATTTGCTTGAAAACAAATACGTTTTATGGTATTATAAAAATGTGTTTGCAGGGAGGCAGACAGGTAAATAGCAACTATGGAGGTTGGCAATCGGGGGAGCATTTATGTTCCTGTTTGTTTTTTGCGCCACCTCTGGAATTAAGAAATGATATATACGCCCCAAAAAACGCTTGTGTTAACTGTGATAGCCTGTATAGCAGCGCTGTGCATAACCGCTGGTTCTACAGCTAATGCTCAGGAACCGCAGAATACCAAAATCCTCCAGCCACAGGGATTAGAATACGCAGGTATTTACTCATTAAAACGGATAGAGCCGAACTTGACCGGCGAAGGTGTTAGATTCGCCGTTATCTGTCGAAGTATCACCTATATCGATGATGAACCGCAGAACGATTACCGTCCTGACATCGAACATAACTGCTTCAATTCCAGTCGGCTCTTTTTACACGATAAGGGCCAACCGCCCGCAGGTATTTCACCTCATTCGACTGCCATCTGCTCCATACTGCTCGGTGAGGACCCTAACGCATTTTACCCGCAAATAGGTTCATTTTACTATCAGGGCATAGCACCCCAGGCCCAGGCGGACATCTACGAATTCTGGCATTTCTTAACCAATAACATCTTCGAACACTTACCGCCGGATGCAGATATTATTACAATCGACAACGGCATTCAATTTGAAGATTGGTGGACAAATGGCATCGAATCATTGGCCGAACATTATGGTCTCACTGTCGTCGCCGCAATAGGTAACGGAACCGATGCTCATGATCCTGTCCTTTATCCGGGAGCCGGGGCCAACGTCATCGGGGTTGGTGTCATCGACTCTGTAGATACCAAAGACCTCGCAACCAACCTGGAACATTTTGCTTTGGCCTATCCGGAGCATTCGACTTTCGGCCCAACCGCTGATGAGCGGTGCAAACCTGACATAGTAGCTCCCGGCAATTGCTTAGCCGCAATTGATAACAAACCCAACGTTTATGAACCAACCGGTAACTGGTCAAGCTTCTCGACACAAATAGTAGCCGGAACAATCGGACTGCTCGTTCAAAAAGCCAAACAGGACCCAAACTTAAGCCCAGCTATTTCGCCGGATGCCGGAAACTGCGTTATCAAAGCAATACTATTAAATTCAGCAGACAAACTGCCCTTCTGGCACAAGGGCCGGCTCCAAACCGACGATGACCACACAGCCCCTCTTGACTACATTCAAGGGGCCGGATTGTTGAATGCAGTCGGAGCCTACAGGCATTTAACATCCGGGCTAAATGAGCCAGGTGATGTTCCAACAACCGGCTGGGACTTAAACCAGTTGTACAGCAGCCCGGGGCTCGAAAATGTTTACAAAATCACCTTAGCTGAACCTGCCGATAAATTTATTACAACAACACTTGTCTGGAACAAACACTTCGACAGAACCTACCCCTTCGAACCGGCACCCGAAAAAGACAGCGATCTTCGCCTCGAAGTCTGGGCGGTTGATCCAAACAATCCAGGCAACGACTATCTGCTCGATTATAGTGACAGCAATGTGGACAATCTTGAGCACATCTATATTCCTGCAGATCCCAACTACTCAAACTACGAAATTATTTTGTCTATGAACGACAATGACGACCCAAGAGAAATTGCCATTGCACAGAGCTACGGCCTGGCCTGGAACGTAAGTGATAAACAAAACAATGACAATTTCTTTTGGTATGACCTGAATGCCGATGGTATTGTTAACGGATCTGATTTTGCAATCCTGCTCAATAACATCTTAAACAGCACAAAATCACCGGACAGCTATCTACTCGGTGACATCAATACCGACGGCGCAATAGACATCAAAGATTTCATTATTCTCATTGAACACGAAGGTCGTCAGGCCGATTGGTATTTATCACCCGAAAGTAAGCCAAAATAACTTGCGTACAACAAACAATGACAATCAACTTTGAAATGCGAGTATTTATTAAGGAGGAATGGGGAATCAAGAAAACGTTTTCAATCTTGTTCGTTTTTGCCGTTCTTTTTTTGGCAGCATTTTCTTCTACAGGTTTTGCTCAGGAACCATGGAAATTTATTGTTACCTGCGACAGCAGAGGCCCTAACAATGGAATCAATCAGGTTATCCTTAGTGAACTTGTTACTGAGATTAAAAGCCAGGGAGTCGATTTTGTTATGTTTTCCGGCGACCTTGTCTCTGGCCACACAGTAAGAGACCCGGCCATCTTCGAATCTCAGCTCAGAGTCTGGGTAGAAATGATGATTCCTGTTTACGATGCTGGCATCCCCGTATATGTCTGTCGCGGCAATCATGAACTCGGTGATGTCTGGAGTAACTATCCTCGTCCCGGTACCAGTCCTGACCCGAATGATAATAACATGATACGCTGGCTAAACGTCTTCGGCAATGATTCTTATCCCAAACAGAAACTGCCCGACAACGGCCCCGCCGATGAGAAGTTTACGACGTACTCTGTTACGCACAAAAATGTGTTCATTGCCATGCTTGATAACTACGCCGGTACCCGGCATGATTTTCAACATAAAATCAACCAGGGATGGCTGGACGACCAATTAGCGGCAAATACAAAACCGCACATCTTCTTAGCCGGCCACGAACAGGCTTTTAGGGCGTTGCATACCGATTGTCTCGACTATTTTCCTTCCAAGCGTGATGCCTTTTGGACCGCAATCAAAAACGCAGGCGGACGGACGTACTTTTGTGGACATGACCACTTTTATGACCATGCACGAGTTGATGACGGCGATGGCAATCCGAACAACGACATTCACCAATTTATCATTGGAGCAGCAGGTGCTCCGCCATATACATGGTCGCCTCCTTACGAAGGCAATAACAGCTTTTATACCGTCGAACAATGGAACCATGCCAAAGGCTATGGCTATGTCCTGGTCGAGATTGATGGCCTTAAAGCTACTCTCACCTGGACGCAGCGCCATTCCAACAACTTGAACTTTCCGGGAATCTACGAGCCGAACGAAGTATGGAGTTACACCGCTACTCCCAAACCAATTTTGCTCTCACCAAATGGCGGTGAAAATCTCTCAGCAGCAGGTAACTATACAATAAGCTGGAAAAAAATAGAAGGCAATATAACTGATTCCGTAATAATCGAATATTCACTCGATAATGGTCAAACATGGCAGAAAATAGGCTCCTCGCCGAATACCGGCTGGTATGAGTGGGACTCGCTCCCGCACATCAACTCAAATGAGTGTCTGATTCGCATTAGTGACTTAAATGATAAGCTCATTACTGACATAAGCGACAATGTCTTTTCGATATCCAAATGCCGGTCAAAACTCAAAGCCGATCTGAACGGCGACTGCAACGTTGACATTCTTGACTTTGCCATATTAGCCGATTATTGGCTCAAATGAGCAAATCCAATCTGAAATTCTTCTTTCAATTCTCCGCAATTTCTGTTAAAAACTACACTAAGAACAATATTATGAAATTAATTGTAAAAAAATCACAGCTAAATGGAACAGTATTGATTCCAGGCTCAAAGTCGCACACTATACGTGCGGTCGCAGTAGCCTCATTAGCGGCAGGTGATAGCTCAATCCATAATCCACTGGATTCAAGCGATACAAAGGCAGCAGTGGACTGCTATAGAGCCTTAGGCGCGGAGATTAACACATCTGACCCCAGCCTCTGGAAGATAACAGGTTCAGGTGGTGCAATAACGACGCCGCCGGAAATTATTGACGTGGGCAATTCCGGCACAACTCTGCGTATAGCGATAGGTTCAGCTTCGCTGACCCAGGTAGGCCAAACCATCTCTTTCACAGGTGACGAACAAATTCAAACCCGCCCTGTCGGGCCGTTACTGGATGCCCTTAACCAGCTCGGTGCCAAATGCACAAGTCTCAAAAATAATGGCAAAGTACCGGTTGAAATAATGGGAAAACTCACAGGCGGGAAAACCTCCATTGCCGCAACCACAAGCCAATATCTCTCAAGCTTGCTCTTATGCACACCCTTAGCATCCAAAGATACCGAAATAGACGTTACACTGCTAAATGAACCTGGTTATGTACAAATGACACTCGACTGGCTCGACAAACAGCAGATTCAATACGATAATCAGCAGTTCCAAACATTTAAAATCAAAGGCAATCAAAGCTACAAGGCTTTCGATGCTGCAATCCCCGCCGACTTTTCCAGTGCCACTTTCTTCCTTTGCGCTGCCGCCATATCCGCAGAGCAGGTAACTCTGCTCGGGCTGGATTTTACAGATTCACAGCCCGATAAAGCCGTAGTTGACTACCTGAAAGCAATGGGCGCCGATATTAGTATTGGCCCGAATTCAGTAACAGTTAAAGCAGCACCCCTCATAGGCACCGAGATTGATATGAACAAGACCCCCGATGCACTGCCCGCTATGGCTGTTACCGCTGCTTTTGCCAACGGCACAACCAAACTGCTCAACGTCCCCCAGGCACGCAATAAAGAGACAGACCGAATCAAATGTATGGCTGATGAGCTGAAAAAAATGGACATTAATGTTGAAGAATTACCGGATGGCCTTATAATAGACGGTAGTAAGCCCAAACCCGCGGAATTACACGGCTGGGCTGACCATCGAATCGTAATGGCTTTGTCCCTGGCAGGCATGAACATGGATGCTCAATGCACCATAGATACAGCCGAGGCAATCAGCGTTACGTTTCCAGGTTATGTAGATTTGATGAAGGGTATCGGTGCAAATATGGAAACACTAAACAGTAAGTAGTACACCTTAATCCGGATAAATTTCAAAATATAAACTACTAATGATTAATATTTAGGAGAATATGTACAAATGATTGGTTGTCACATTGGACGTTGTTTTCAGGTAACAGTGGCCGGAGGTTCTTACCAGGAAGGTCTGAGTTCTCTCATACATGGTGTACCGCCTGGCATGTTACTGACCGAACAGGAAATATACGGCGATCTGCTTCTTAGAAAGCCCGGAGCCGACGAATTGAGCAGTCCCAGAAAAGAACCTGACCTTCCGGTTATCTACTCGGGCATTAACGTATCGGATACTATCGAGGGTGCTGGAAATAACAATCACACCAACGGTACACCTTTGGCAATCCTTATTCCCAACCTGGATCGCCATTTCATTCATATAAAGCAATACCAGGACACAAATCGCACACCTCGCCCGGGTCACGCATCCTATGCTTCTTTCCAAAAGTACGGCCCGGATGACGATGCCATTGGCGCCGGTATTTTCAGCGGACGTTACACATCGACCATTGTAGCCGCTGGATACGTCGCTAAAAAAGTCCTCAAGAAATGCGGTATCGAAGTATTTTCCTATGTTAGAGAAATAGCTGGTGTCAGATGTCCAGACGTCGCTGCTGACAAGGCCTTTAAGTACACCAATGATTACAAAAAAATGCGGCATGACCTCGACCCGTTTTATCAGGAGGTTTATGCTAAAGGCCGCATCAATATGGATATGAGATTTCTGGAAAAAATCAGAATATTAGCCGAAATTGAACAGGAAATCGACGCTATTCGCGACAAGGCCCCGAAGATGTCCCCCAAAGCGGTGCGGGACAAATACAACGTGCATCATATAGTAAACTGCCCTGATAATGATGCCGCTCAGGCAATGGTTGATGCATGTAACCGCATCGCAGAAACAGGTGATTCAGCAGGCGGCGTAGTTGAAGTAGTCGTAACCGGCGTTCCCGCTGGCCTTGGAGAGCCCGTTTTTTATAAACTCGACGCCGAACTGGGCAGAATGCTCGGCATCGGGGCTGTCAAAGGTGTCGAAGTTGGAGCCGGCTTTGCCGTCAAAGATATGACCGGCTATGAGAATAATGACCAGATGCGTTCCGAAAACGGCAAAGTTATTTTCGAATCAAACAATGCCGGCGGCATTACAGGCGGCCTTTCTACAGGCCAGCCGATTATAGTTAAACTTGCCGTCAAGCCTACACCCACAATTGACAAGCCCCAGAAGACAATTGACAAATATACATTGGAAAACACAGATCTGGCTGCTATCACCAGGCGTGACCCAACGATTGTAGCTCGAATATGGCCGGTCGCTGAAAATTACACTGCTATGGTGATACTTGACCACCTCTTCGCACACTACGGCTACCAGATGTTAAAGGAAAAATGAAAGTATCCACCTGACAGGCTTGTTTCAAGAGTAAATGAAAAATCCGCTCGTTGATAACTCAGCGAGCGGATTTTTTTATTCTCAGAATATATAAGCTTCTACTATGGCGGATCAGCCCTCTCCTCAGTTGACCAGGCCGTTTCATTGCGGAACTGATCGCGTGCCTTGACCCGGAAACGGTGACCTTGCCCGCTCCTGCCTAAGAGAACCGTATATATCGGATTAGCTACCCAGCCGCTGTTAAAGCCGGAATTAGTTGTGCATTGGAAGAAATACTCAACAGGTCCGCCGCCGGCATCTACGGCTACTGTTGCCGTCATCGTGGCGCCGTAACCGTAAAGTGCGTTGGGGTCAATCACTATCTCTCGAGGTGTCCCGTCGAAACCATTCGGATCCTGAGTCGGGTCCCATGTCATTGGATCGGGCGTCGGAGCAATCAGATCCAGAGAAGCTAATGTTCGAGCGGTAACTGTCGCCGACCAGTCGGTTTCATTCAGGAAATCGGATCTGTCTCTTGCTTTGACCCTGTAAGAATATTCGGTATTGGGGTCAAGATCAATGTCGATATAATTCGGATCAACCTGCCAGCCGCTGTCATGCCCGCCCGTAGATCTGCTCTCGAAATAATATTCTACATCACTGTCATCGATAGCAACCGACGATGTCATTGAAATCGAAGTCTCCGATAGACCAAAGATGGTTTCAATGTAAGGAGCAGGGGCCGGAGGGGTGCTGTCTAAACCTGCATAGCGTACTTCAGACCACTGTGTTTCATTACCAACTCCATCGCGTGCTTTTACTCTGTAGCCGTATTCTACGCCCGGTGTAAGACCTCCATCGGTATATGTCGGACTCCTCTGCCAACCGCTGTCAGTTCCGCCGTCTTCATCACTGATACTTTCGAAGTAATATTCAACATCCCAGCCCCAGGCATCGGTAGCGGTTTCAGCAGTCATCGTGATTGAGCCTGCAGAGCTTACATAAGGATCCGTTTCCCACTTGCTTGGATTATCTATCGGAGCAACCGTATCTTCGACAAGCCAGCAGTCTGCCAGGAAGGCTATATCCCTCATATCAACAAACATATCTGATGTCAAATCTGCTCCATTGCACCAGTTATTCCCTGCTGTACAACCATCCGCAAGCCATCTATCGGCAAGTACCGCAAAATCACGGAAGTTAATCACACCATCCAGCACAAGGTCGCATAATCTGCATGGCTCTGCTCCCGGATGATGGTAGCCAATATCAACACGGCCTGCATCGGATTGTTCGTCAGTTCGGGTTGTATGCCCCAACATACCGACATAGCTTGAGAAATCACTGCCGGCATCAACATAGGGGCTGTTTTGGCCTTGACCGGCACTGATCTGACTTAGATAGTATCTGCCAAGCGGGCCTTCGACAAATAATGGATCTTTATCTTTATTGCCAACGCCCCAGTCGATAGTACAACCATCGTCAACCCAAATCCCGGATTGTCCATCCTTAATACCGCTGTAAGAAATGGAGAGCGTTGCGCACCGTTTGTCAAACTCGAAACCGCCTCCCACGGCAATTGCGTTACCTTTCAGGGCAAAATTGTTCCAGAAGATACTGTTTGTAACTACACTGTGGCTCTCGTAAGAATTGTAAAGCCCGCCGCCGAAACCGGTATTATTAGGTTCACCTAAAAAGCCCGAAGTGGCATTATTGGCAAATGTGCAGTTGGAAATAATCGAATTGGTAAACCAGTTGGCTGATACACCGCCGCCATCTCTGCCGGCGCCGTTGTTAATAATCAGGTTATTAACCAATGATGCGGTATTTACATCACGCAGATACACACCGCCACCTGAAAATTCGGCTATATTGCCGCTGATGTTGCAATCCTGGATGTTGATACCTCCCAGCCAGCAGTACAAACCGGCACCGTCGGTAAGAATATTATCATCATTGGGATCGTTAACGTCTCCAATCGCCCTGTTATTGGTAATGTCGCTGCTTAGAATATTGATCAAACCATTAACACCGATGAAGCCGCCGCCGCGAAGGGCATCATTGGACGCAATATTGCAGTCCACAATTGTCACATTTGAATCATCGGTATATATTCCACCGCCGGAATCGGCCAGATTGTCAACAAAGTTGCAGTCAACAAACACTACCGCAGCACTGCTCTGGGCACATACACCACCTCCATATCCGAGATAGGGATCGAGACTATGATTGGGATCAGTTACACCCGCCGGAAGTCCCGAAGCAACATTATCCTCAAATGTGCAACCCGTGAAAGTTACTATAGAATCAGCCGCACAATAAACACCGGCTCCGTATGTCGGAATCTCATAGGCAACCAGGGGGTCAAGATTCCTGGCGGTATCATTCAATACACCGCCAATACCACTCATTCCACCCTCAGTGCGGTTACCTCTGATTTCGCAGTTTACAAAAGTAACATTACTGCCTATGTCGCAATATGCGCCTCCTCCATATCCGGAGTATAAGCGATAGTCACCGAAGTAAGAGGTCAGGTTAGGTTCATCATAAATAATCCCGTAGTCTGCTGCGAAGTCCCATTCCCAGACTTCCCACAAGGGACCCATTACTGGCGTGATCGAAAGGCTCTCAGAATCGATATCAGCCGCCTGAGACTTACTGTAGTTTCCGCCGTAGTTGGCTTCCCCGGCGCCGTCACCATCCCCGCCGTTGCCGCCGTTGCCGCCGCGGGCTGTGTTGTTCTCTATTATACAGTTTATAAACTTGGGACTGCTGTCCGGGCCGCACCATATAGCTCCGCCGTGTGCCCAGCCGCCCCAGCCGCCTCGGCCGGCATTACCTGGAAGACTCTGTGACTGCGCGTCTGCAGCTGCGCCATTTCCGCCGTTACCGCCTTCGACTAAATTGTCTCTTATTATACAATTTTTAATAATGGGGCTGGCGCCGTTTAGGATGCGTATTGCAGCACCTTCGAAACTGCCGCCGTCCTCACCGTTGGGATGACCGTTAGCCCTGTCACCGTCACCCCCATCTGCAATATGTCCACCGCAGTTCTGTATTGTAATACCATTGAGCACGGTTCTGGAGTCTGTCTCAGGCCCAAACAAAACGCCAATATTGGTCCAGGCATTGATACCTATATACCCATCAATAATCGTCGAAGCTACAACGCTGGGATCATCGGGATTTCTCGACGTGATAGTAACTGCCTTGGTTACCATAAGCGAGACTCCTACTGATCCGCCGAAATAAGTTCCTGGATCAACTACAATTATATCACCTTCATTGGCGGCATTGACCGCCTCTTGAATGGTCTGGAAGTTGCCCGGTACGGTAACCGTCCTGCCGACATACTTCACGAACTCAACGGTAATAGTCTTGTTTGAATCCATCGTCACGGTATTGCTAAGAGCAACAGAGCTGTCGTTATCGGTGCCTACCCATTTTACCCTATGACCGGGTTCCACCGTCGCATTCAGCTTAACTACAGTGAACTTATCGAATGTCCCGCCGCTCGGCTTAACTGTGCCGTTCTTACCGACTGTATTTACTATCAACTGATATTTACCTTCGCCGAGGGCATAATGCAAGCCTATATCGACCTGTCCTGTATCAGGGACACCATCGGAGCGAGTTGTGAACTCATCGAGGCCCAATACAGATACCAGAGCACTACCGGCATCGACACAGGGACTATCTACGTCCTGCCCGGCCGCTATCTGGCTCAGGCTGTGGTGCGATGCAACAAAGAGCGGATCAGCATCAATATTACCTTCAAGCCAGTTGAGAGTGCGCCCCGGCTCAATATAGATTGCTGAAGGACTACGTCCTCCCTGGATATCACAATAAGATACTGTAAGGGCCGCCGGTCTGTCTAAATAGATTGGCTCATTATCGCTGCCGACAGATATCTGGTTGCCGTGAGTGCCCACATTGTCCCAGAGGATACTGTCAATAAGAGTCGTTTGGCTTTGATAAGAGCAGGACAATCCGCCTCCTCTTCCGTGCTTATTATTAGCTGGGTCATTCGCCCTGTTATTAACAATCGTACAATTGGAGATCGTTGGTGTAGTAAGCCAGTAAGAAATAATACCACCACCGTCCAGGACGGCTGAATTTCTTTTAACAAGACAGTTTTTAAGAATCGGTACGCTTGGGTCACCGCCGAAATACACACCGCCGCCGGAACCTGAAGACGAATTGCCGGTTATAAAGCAATCTTCAATTATTGCCTCAGACGACCAGCAGAACATTCCGCCGCCGCCGCCGAATGGCTTTTCTGTACCGAAGGAACTAAGTTCAGGCGCAATCCGGCGTACTCTGGCTCTATTACCCATAACACTGCAGCCTTTTATCACCGGTGCCCCGCTGCTCCAGTACATACCTCCGCCATGTTCGGCAACATTATTAATGATAACAGAGTCCAAAATCGATACCTCTGCATTATCACCATACCAGTACAGAGCACCTCCGAAGGCCGATTCATTATTGCTAAAGTAACTGTTATCGATTGTCAAATTATTACCATTGTACCAGATCCCGTCGTTCGAGTCCCATATTCCGCCACCGTATATTGCACCACCGGAGCTGAAAGTACCAATAGTCGAATTGCCAATGAAATCGCTGTCGCTAATCTTTAAAGCGATATCGGACAACAGGAATATTCCACCGCCGTCATCACTGGAAGAGTTATCAACATAATTACAGTCATTAATCTCAATCGAGCATAACTCTTCAAAGTACTGCCCGCCTCCGCTTCCGGTTGAGCCTGCGAGGTTGCCTATATATTGACAGTTATTAAGCAGGACATCGCATCCGCTCTCATAATATTCACCGCCGCCGTCCTGGCCGCTGCCGTCATATTGCCTTGAAGCGTTATTGCTTATCGTGCAGTTATTAAGTCTGACCACACAATCGATCTCGTAGTAATTGGCGCCTCCATAGCTCGGGGTGAAGCTGGTCATTGACAAACCAGGCAGACCATCTGCACCTGCTGCGCCGCCTGCACCCGCTGCGCCGCCTGCGCCTCCGCTGCCGATACCCACTGTATTTGGATCATTCGGATCTCCCGTACCGCCGGGGCCGCCTGATCCGCCATTACCGCCAATACCGCCGTCGCCGCCGGTGGCATCTCCGTCCGGATCGCCGCCGATACCGCCGTCGCCACCGTCGCCGCCGCCATAAGTATATGTCTGAACAATATTTTCAGCAGCATTATCGCTGACAATAGTATCTGATATTTCAACCTCGCAGCCCTCTGAGTAGTATATGGCGCCTGCCCACGACCTTATGCCGTTTACACCCATATCGCTGCCGTTACCGCCGTCGCCGCCGATACCGCCGCCGGAGCTGGCACCGTCTGCACCGTCCGCGCCTGCGACTTCACCATCACCGCCGGCACCGCCTGCGTCACCTGGTGCGCCGAGGCCGCCGTTGCCGCCGTTGCCGCCATCGCCGCCGTAATTGCCAACTCCCTGCTTGGTCGAACAATTCAGAATTTCGCAGAATCGTATTACCGGCTTACAATTCGGGCCGAAAAATATAGCACCACCCAAAGCTTCTCCACCGTTGCCGCCGATACCGCCGTCACCGCCTCTTCCGCCGGCGCCTCCTGGGCCGCCGTCTCCACCGGCTCCGCCGGCTCCGCCGTTACCCTGCAAACCATCATTCAAGCCTTCGCCGCCTTCCTGGCCGTCCTGACCGATCTGACCGGGCTGGCCATCCTGACCATCCTGACCATCCTGACCGTTACCGCCGAAACCGCCGTCGCCGCCAATCGCCTGGCAATTAATTAGCTTACAGAAAGTAATAGTCGGAGAACTATTTTCATCGAAGTACATCGCACCGCCATAGGCGACTCCAGCGTTTCCACCGGAAAAGCCGGGCGCTCCATCTGCACCGTCCGCACCAGGCTCACCGGGTGCACCGGGTTCGCCATCTGCGCCCGGTAAACCATCTACCGGTGCATTCGGGTCAGTAGGCGCTTCAGGCCTGTTCGGATCTGCTGGAGCCCATTGGTTCGGGTCATTCGGATCCGGGGGTCCAGGTGGGGGCAATGGATCGAGTGGATCCAATGGATCTAATGGATCCGGAGCAGGAGCCGGAGCCGGAAACACAAATGTACCGTCCTCACCATCCTGACCCCTTGCCACTACATCTCTAATAATTAAGTGAGATAGAGTCGGACTGCTTCCATTAAGGCAGGTTATCGCTCCGCCAAGAGCATCCGCACCGTTCTCACCGATACCTCCGGCAGCCGGCGGGGCAACAGGACCGAGGTCGCCCATACCTTGAATAGTAAAGCCGTCCAAAACAGATTCCGAGCCTTCACCGCTTTGGAAGATAAAGGCGGGAGCACCGGAAATGTTTATAATCGTCTTAGCGACAGAAGCAGGATCATCCGGATGTTCACTGGCTATAGTAAGTGCCTTACCCTGAAAATCAAAACTGCCGCTGTAAGTACCGGCCGAAACAATAACTTTGTCGCCGTGGTCGTAGGCCGCATCGATTGCCGCCCCAATACTCGCATATTGGCCGGGCACAAGCAGACTCTTCGGCTGTCGGAATAGTACAGTAACGTCCTTATCAGAATCCATTGTTATAGTATTTGTTTGAGACCATGATGTATCATCATCCGTCCCTGACCATTGGTCAACAATATAGGTCTGGTCCGGTGCTGCGATGAGAGTTACCACTGCCCCATCTGGGTAATATTCACCTCTCTTGTGATAGGGTGATATTGTTCCGCGGCCGCCTATAATTTCGGTTCGTAATTGATAAAGAGGGACCTCTTCGAATTCAATCGTAATATTGGTCTCGCCGACAATAGTAACCATGTTACTGGTTCCCGTTGATGAATCATCATCGGTTCCAGTCCAGGCCTTGACTCGATAACCCTCATCAGGATATGCTTCGAGCTGCACCACTTCGTATGGCCGGTAAGCACCGCTGCCCGGCTCGACTCGACCCTTAGCCAGGTTCGGATCAATGGGGCCATCCTCATCTACAACAGTAACCTCTAACGGTACAAGGTTGGCCGGTACAGCCGCAAAATGAGCACCAATATCTATGATACCTGCATCGGCAACTCCATCCGTCCTGGTAGTATAGCTGTCTATCTGAAGACTAATATCGGTGTCCGGATCACCCGCATCCACACAGGGACTGTCGCTGCCGAGTTGTCCGGCCGCAGTTTGATTGAGATAGTATTTACCCAATGGGCCTCTCGTAAAGAGCGGATCCAAATGAATATTGCCTATACCCTCATCATTATCCTCAATGTCGGAGTAGGTAGCTGAACAATTGTACAAATCGTCACCGTTACCCCAAAGGATACAGTTGGTTATTACCGGCGAAGAATCATGAAAGGCAAAGATACCACCGTCTTTAGGAGCGTTGGGATCGTCAACGACAATTGTACAATTGGTAATAGTCGGCGATGAGTACTCCAAATCGATCCCGCCGCCCTTATGAATTGCCGAGTTGTCTGCAATTACACAATTGATGATAGATGGATCCGATCCATAACACGCTATACCGCCGCCGACGTTATTAGCGAAATTATTGCTTATAATACAGTCGGTAATTGTCGGTGATGACTCCTCACAATTCATCCCGCCGCCTATACCGGAGATTGATGACGTTCGGTTCTCGATAATCGTACAGTTTTTGATTGTCGCTGAGCTCTCAACTAAATCAATACCGGCACCATAAAAATTCGCGAAATTATTGCTGATAATACAGTCGGTAATTGTCGGCGAAGTTCTGAAGCACCTGATGCCGCCGCCGTAATCGGCACTTCCCCAACTGATTGTAAAGCCCTGGATAACAGTGTCGGGACCTTCATTATTCTGGAATGTTACTACGGAATCATCATTCAATATGCCTAAAATTAATGTATCTTCAGGACTGATACTCGGATCATCCGGATTTGTAATATCACCGCTGCGAAGCGTTATCGCCTTGCCCTTAAAATCAATAATTTCCAGGAACAGAGAATTGGCCTCTGCAATCAGCACGTCACCGTCATTGGCATCGTCGATAGCGTACTGGATAGTAGAATAAAGATTAGCAGGATCCGCCGGATCATCTTTACTGTTGAGAACTTTCCCAACCTTTCCCTGGGGAACTAATGTTAATACCTTATGCAAATTAATACGTCCGCCGGAAAGATTAAGCCTCGGCGACGTGAATACCGGATCAACAGCCTTCAGAAGAATGCCCTTTACAGTGCTATTGGCCAAATCTGGGTACTGCGACCAAATCAGCGCACAGGCTCCTGATGCAAATGGAGCGGATAACGATGTCCCGCTTAGGCTGGCATAATTTGTCGGAACGCCAAAAACGAGCATCGCAAAATTTTGAGTCGTTGGAGATGTACTCAGAATATCGGTACCGGGCTCGGCTATATCGACTGTTGTGGCTCCGAAATTAGAGAAATCAGCCCTCTGGTCATTGGGATCGGATGCCATTACCGAAATGACATTGTCCAGATCAAAACCTGAAGGATAGACAGGAACCTCGTCATTATCACTGCCAAAATCGTTACCTGCCGCGGTTACGAAAAGCAGCCCTGCTTCTCCGGCCTCTTTGACAGCATCATACAGAGACTGTGAATAATGATCACCACCCCACGAGGCGTTGATAACCCTGGCTCCATTGTCGATGGCATAGTGAATAGCTTCTACTGCGTCACTCGAAAAAACCTCCGGCTCTACGCGATAATCATCTGAAAATACTTTCAATGCCATCAAACTGGTGTTCCAGCAAACGCCCGTAACACCATTGCCGTTATTACCAACCGCACCGATGACTCCGGCTATATGCGTACCGTGAAAGTGATTATCAATCGGATCGCTGTCGGCATCATCAGGATCTGATGCCACGTTACCTGCAAAATCATAGCCATAAATATCATCTACATAACCGTTATTATCGTCGTCAACATCCGGGGTGCCGCGCAGCTCGGCATTGTTAACCCACATATTATTCGCCAGATCAGGATGTGTATAGTCAATTCCTGTATCGGCAACGGCGATGACAATCCTCGGATCGCCGGTCTCAAGGTCCCACGCCTCGGGAGCGTCTATATCGGCATCTGCGGTTCCGCCGGTTTGGCCCGTGTTATCAAATCCCCACAAACTCGAAAACATAGGATCGTTGGGAACACCAAACAACTTGTACTTATAGTTCGGTTCGGCATATAATACATTTGCCGATTCGTTGAACCGGACAAAGGCCTCAGTAACTGTCGTGCCCACAGGCAGCTTTACTAAAGCAAGCCCAGGCGAAACCTCACCATATTCTTTTTCTACCTCTGCACCGGCAAGGATAAAATCTGAAATCGCCCCTTTCACCGCCTGAGTTGTCAAAGGCCCCATTAAAAGTGGTCCTTCCGACAACTGGGAAAAAGCTCCCACATCTGCAAAACGAACTATCAATTCGCCATGCTTATAAGCCGCGAAATCACTTCCAGATGAGTAATCAAACCCCAAACCAGGTATATTTTCTGCCCATGCAAAACCTGCTATGGACAACAAAATCAATGTGCTAATCAAAATGTGCTGCTTCATTATTCCGCCGTTTATCATTCCTTAAACTGTAAGTATTTTGGAAAATTAATCAGCTTAGGCAATATTTAATTGCCGCTGTTGTTACCAAATACAACCTTTTTTCAGCAAGATGCTCCTCCACCTATAAAAATGTGGAAACTATTACGAAATCACCTGCTGCTACAAAGGTTAAAATCCACCTTCCATCCCGGCAATCGCCTCAGCTTCTTCTTCCTCCTGCAGCATGATGACCGGTTTGACCAATATCAGCAATATCTTATGATCTTTTATTGTGCTGCGGTTACTGAACAGCCTTCCGAGAACAGGGATCTTGCTCAATACCGGGACACCCGCTTCCTTTTCAATTTCTGACGTTATCTTCTGGCCGCCTAACAGCAATGTCCCGCCGTCGGGTATGCTCACGCGAGTCATGACACTTGACGTTTCCGTCTCAGGAACAGTCACTTCGTACTCCTCGGTTCCCGTTGTCGTGCCCGTCGTTACGACTTGCTCAACCTGATGAGTTCTTAATCTGAGCAGGTCCGTCAGGGTAGTAACTATATTCAGCAATACATATTTCTTATCATGGGAAATAACCGGAGTAATACTGAGCATACTGCCGACTGATATAGCGCCTATCTGTTGTTGTGCACCGCCCTGTACAGCAGCGGTACCAACGCCGGTTCCCGCCGTTGTGGTGGTTTGAGTGTTGGGCGGCAGTGCATACGAAACTAAGTCCTGGATTGAGAATGCCGAAGACTCACCGCTCAAAACCGTACTTTTCGGAGCAACTATGGCCTTGGAGTCCGTATGGGCCTGAACCGCTCGCAGAAGGAACGAAACCTGCAAATCATCAAGTATCGAACCATAACCTCCGCCAATCGTAGCTGATGCTGCAATACCGCCCAGACTGCCGCCGATCTTTGTCGATGTATCAGGCACCGTAGCATCTGCAGAGCCTTGTTCGAAACTAAGCTGGCCCCATTTACTGCCGAGGTTAAGAGCAAAATCTACATCCAGCCCGACATCTTCGAGGTAATTCTCGCTTACAACAAGGAACACGGCCTCGATGGAAACCTGATTTCCAAGCGATTCACGCATCGCATTCAACAGTTTTTCTATTTCCACATGAACTTCGTGGGTCTGCATCACGGCAAGTTTCCTTGGCTGCTGAAGCGGGTAAGTCATTATTGTTCCCTCTCCGGTGTCACTCAGGTCAAACCATGTATTC
>JAVVFI010000469.1:0-3653 GCA_032250555.1 Sedimentisphaerales bacterium | reverse complement strand
GGACCTTCAAAGAGTCGCTGCAAAAAGCAATCAGGTCGCTGGAAATAGACCGTTATTCCCTCGATAACCGACATATCAATAGAGAACTTTCAACATTCGAACTAAAGAAAAAGCTCAGAACGAATTGCTGGGACAAAATCTGGTATGTTGCCGAGGCCATACGCAGAAAACTGCCGGTTAACGAAATCTTCACACTCACGAAGATAGATCCGTGGTTCCTCAACAATATCAAAGATATTGTAAAGTTCGAGGAAAAGCTTAAACATATACAGGATATAAGGCAAAAAACAAAATCCCCGCTGAAACCTTCCGGCTTGAAAAGTCTGGGTTCCGTTGTTTTGAAAAAGGCCAAGCAGTATGGTTTCAGCGACAAATATATGGCATCTCTGTTGAATGTAAAAGAGCAGGAGCTTCGCAAGTATCGCCAGTCTCTCGGTATAAATGCCGTTTACAAGACCGTAGATACATGCGGCGCGGAATTCGAGGCGACCACCCCTTATCTTTATTCGACTTTTGAGAGCGACTGCGAGGCAAATCCGACCGACAGAAGAAAAGTTATAATTCTCGGCGGCGGACCGAATCGCATCGGTCAGGGTATCGAGTTCGATTACTGCTGCGTTCACGCCGCGTTTGCGCTAAAGGAAATCGGCGTCGAATCGATTATGGTAAACTGCAATCCCGAAACGGTCAGTACCGATTACGACACCTCGGACAGGCTTTACTTTGAGCCGTTATCCTTCGAGGATGTTTTGTCTATCGTAGAGAAAGAAAAGCCCGACGGCGTAATCGTTCAGTTCGGCGGCCAGACCCCGCTGAAATTAGCCGTGCCCCTGGAAAAGGCCGGAGTGAAAATTATAGGAACGTCCCCCGACAGTATCGGGCGTGCCGAAGACCGCAAACGTTTCAATAAGCTCGTCGAAAAACTCAAACTCCGCCAGCCCTTCAGCGGTACGGCCACGACCTATAAACAGACCGTAAAGATAGCGGATAAATTAGGTTTTCCGCTGTTAATAAGACCCAGCTTCGTCCTCGGCGGAAGGGCGATGCGGATTGTTTACGACCCGCAGGAATTAAAAGCATGCGTCGAAGAGGCGATTGAGGTCTCCGGCAAACATCCGATTCTGATTGACAAGTTTCTCGACGACGCTACGGAGCTGGATGTCGATGCCATCAGCGACGGCGAACAGGTTGTCATCGGCGGTATAATGGAGCATATAGAAGAAGCCGGCGTCCATTCCGGCGATTCGGCCTGTTCGCTGCCGCCGGTTTCGATAAGTAAAAAAGTCCTGAACGAAATTAAAAGGCAGACAAAGCTCCTTGCCCTGGAATTGAAAGTCAAGGGCCTGATAAATATCCAGTTCGCAGTAAAAGATGAGGAACTTTATATTCTTGAGGTTAATCCTCGTGCATCCCGGACCATCCCGTTTGTAAGTAAATCCATCGGTGTGCCCCTGGCCAAGCTTGCCGCTAAAATAATGACGGGGATGACACTTGATGAGCTGCAATTCACCGAGCAGATTAATCGCGATCACTTTGCCGTAAAAGAAGCGGTCTTTCCGTTTTTGAAGTTCCCCGGCATCGATACGCTGCTTGGCCCGGAGATGCTTTCGACGGGAGAGGTTATGGGCATTTCCGATGATTTCGGTATCGCATTCGCAAAATCTCAGATAGCCGCTGGAAATACGCTTCCGACTTCGGGCAATGTCTTTTTGAGCGTTAAAAACGCCGACAAGCCCAGGGCGGTCGAGGTCGCCCGCAGTCTCCACGCAATGGGCTTTAAGATTATCGCGACAAAAGGCACGTGCATCGAATTTATCAAAAATAATATCCCTTCGGAGTTTGTTTTGAAGATCACAGAAGGACGGCCCAACATAGTCGATTCGATAATAAATAACGAGATAGACCTGATTATAAATACCACGCTCGGTAAGGAATCTATAAAGAATTCCTTTTCGATTCGAAGGAACGCTCTGGATAAACAGGTTCCTTATGTAACAACGATACGGGGCGCTCTGGCCGTGGCAAAGGCCATAGAAGCGCTCAAACAAAGGAAAGTCGGCGTCAAGCCTATCCAGTTGTACTATAAAGAAAAGCCCAAAAAACGGCTTACGGCAGAGATAGAAATCGCAAGCCAGAAGACTGACAGACGGCATAGGACAGAGGACAGGAGACAAGTCGCTGACAGAAGACAGAGGACAGGAGACAGAAGGAAGAAGACAGATGGCGGAAAGTAAAAAGACGGCAGATAGAAAACGGAGGGCAGAGTGAAAGCTATTTTGTTGCTCGAAGACGGCACTGTTTTCAAAGGCAGCTCTTTTGGCGCCAAGGGCCAGGAGTGCGGAGAAGTTGTCTTTAATACGAGTATGACCGGCTATCAGGAGATACTGACCGACCCATCTTATAAAGAGCAGATCATTACGATGACTTACCCGCTTATCGGAAACTACGGGACTAACAAGGACGACTGGGAATCGCGAGAGATCTTCGCCCACGGTTTTATTGTTAAGGAGAACTGTGATTATCCGAGCAACTGGCGGAATCAACTTTCGCTGAGCAATTATCTCAAGTTTCATAGTATTGTCGGGCTCGAAGGTATCGATACCCGTGCGCTCGTGAGGCACATTCGTACAGCCGGAGCTATGAAGGGCATTATCTCTTCTACAGAATTCGGCATAACGGCTCTGAAGAAAAAACTGCAAAAGTATCCCGGCCTTGTCGGAAGGGACATTATCAAAGACGTAACAGTTCATAAACCTTACGACTGGGACAAGGGCGTAATCGATGTATTGAAAGATGAGGAAATAAAGCCGGAGAAAAAATATAAGGTTGTGGCTTTCGATTTCGGTATGAAGCTGAATATCCTTCGACTGCTTCGATCTCACGGCTGCGATGTTCACGTTGTGCCGGCCGATACATCTGCTGCAGATGTTCTGGCACGAAAGCCGGATGGTGTTTTCCTTAGTAACGGACCCGGCGACCCGGACCCTGTAAGCTATGCTATTGAGACCATTAGGAAGCTTCTTGGGAAAGTGCCCATTTTCGGGATATGCATGGGCCATCAGATTCTCTCGCTTGCGCTCGGGGCAAAAACATATAAGCTCAAATTCGGACACAGGGGGGCGAACCATCCGGTAAAGAACCTCAATACGAAAAAGATTGAGATAACCAGTCAGAACCACGGCTTCTGTGTCGATATGGATTCGCTGAATGAAAAGGCCGTTGAGCTGACGCACCTTAACCTCAATGATAATACGGTCGAGGGGATTCGGTGCAAGGACAAACCTGCATTTTCGGTGCAGTATCACCCGGAGGCCTCGCCCGGACCGCATGATTCGAACTACCTGTTCGATGATTTTATCAAATTGATGGACAAGCGAGAGGAGCACACGAGCATAAGTGCATAAGAGCAAAAGTCTGTTATTCGGGGAATTCAGCATCATTTTTTTGGCTTTGAATTGGCTTTGTTTTGGGTTAAATTGGGTTTGAATTGGGTTTGTTTTTTGGCCCCGGTGAGCGGTATAAAATATCGTATTTACTTGTCATATCTAAGTTTATGTTCATTTTGTCATTTCTGAAATTGGCTTTGTTTTGCATAAAAAGGTGTGATTTGTAGAGAGTTCTCTACAAATGTAGAGGGTTTGGCCGGTAGGGGC
>JAVVFI010000468.1:0-3672 GCA_032250555.1 Sedimentisphaerales bacterium | reverse complement strand
GTATAATCATTGCGGTAAGGGATATCCGCTCTTGTTGAAAGATTATATTCGAATTTTTCGGCGAGAAAAGGAACGGCAAAATAAACCGGTATTGGCAGCAGAGCGAAAATGAAAACTATCCAGCATAGAGTTTTATATCTGAGCATAGTAATAAGCAAATCGAAACCGACACCAATCATGACCGAAATCAAGCAATAGAATGGTATGAAAAAAGCGTACCTGTCCGGCACTGTATAACGATATGCAAATATAAAATACAGTATCAGAAGCACCACAAGAAATTTTGCGAATCCAAAGCCATGCGGCACTTTTGTCAGACCATATATACCGGCTAAAAATAATAAGATATTGGGCGAAGGAAAATTGTATGCCATAAGTATCAGGTTATCTTTGATAAGTCCGCCAGAGAGACTTACGTTGAGGACGTCGCTCTGCCATTTGTCACCAAAAAATGCAGACGACATGGTCGCTGAGAAGCTGCCGCCCTGAACAATTTCTTTGACAATAAGGTATCCATATGGGGCCGCACCTATAATCCAAATCAGGACAATATTCCTCAAGTGGCTGATTTTTAGGCGCTTGTGCTTAAGAAGAATTATGCAATACACAAGGTAGCAGGCAAATGAAATTATAGCGAACATGTGATTGGCGGTTGCCAGGCCGTTGCATAGAGCCAACAGATATAGATATCCCACCTGCCTTTTCTTGAAGTATTGCAGCAGCATTAACAGCTCGGCTGAAAAGAGTGCCGTATAGAGAGTGTATGTTTCCGCGATAACGGCGTGACGCCAGAAGGTGTGCGATAAGGCCAGGCATAGAGCAGTTAATAAGGCTGGTAAAAGTTTGTCCAGCCATATTCGCATCAGCAGAAACAGATTTGCGATTGTAAAGGCCGCCGCAATTGCTGAAATCAGGTTTATCCTGTGTGCGAACTCGCCGAGTGGAATTTGTTTTACGCCGATGCCGATAATATGATAAAGCGGGTGAGAAAGTGCCAACCCCAGCTTGCCCTCTATATCATTGTGCCATATCCGGTATTGATACATCCCGCTGTCCTGCCAGAGCGGGCCCGGGGCGCAGGTGGCCGTATAGAGTGCCCCCGCTATTAAAAAGACAACGAAATAACTTGATTTTAAATTGTTAACTTTGACCATTGATTATCTTCGGGTTACTAATTGCTATTGATATTTTTCGATTGGTCTATTGCTTTTTCCGACAATCAATAGTCAATTAAATGGTTACTGTCAAGTATTGTGTATCATCTGCAAACCGCATCATCCCCTCATAGATGGCGGGAATAAGCAGAGTATCTCCTGCCGCGAATCCAACTCCCTCCCCGGCTCCTGTAATTGTCCCGGAGCCGGAAATGATAATCAGTGTTCTCATCTGGCCGGCTGAAATCAGCAGATCGCAGTTTTTCCCCTGGTGGCCTTTATCTACTTTAAAATATTCGCTGTCCACCAGCCGTCCCATCTTTGTTACTGAAAGATTATCACCGGACGAATCGAAATGAATACTTTCCAGGGCCTCTTCGATGTGCAGTTCTCTGCTCCTGCCTGTATCATCCACCCTGTTCCAGTCGAAAACCCGATACGTTGTGTCCGATGGCATCTGGATCTCGGCTATCAGCAGACCTGCTCCGATAGCGTGTGTCGTCCCTGATGGAAGAAAGTGACACTGCCCCACCTCAACCGGTATCTTTACCAGCATATCGGCTACGGTGCCTTTTTCTATAGCCTCGGCGAACTGCTCTTTTGTAACGCCTTCTTTTAGCCCTTTATAAATCACCGAACCGGGCTCGGCCGATATAATATACCAGCACTCGGTCTTCGGCTGTCCCCTGCCCATTCTCCTGCAGGTTTCCGAGTCGGGGTGCACTTGTACGCTAAGGACATCCTGTGCATCTAAAAATTTAATTAAAAGCGGGAACGTCTCCTGGAAAATTTCCTCACCTGTTATCTCTTTAGGATATTTTTCGATGGCCGAATGGATAGTTTGCCCTGCAAGTTCTCCGTTTGCGATTAAGGATTTATCTTGCGGCAGATCGGCCAGTTCCCAACTCTCACCGATTTTCTCTCCCGGCGGCAAGTCCTTACCGAATACCTCTCGCAGCTTCTGCCCACCCCAGATACGCTGTTTATATATCGGTCTGAATTTTAATGGATACGCTTTCATGCGGCATATTCTAACCGCAACTCCACGCCCCGTCCAATCCAATTCGGACGATTGTTTTCTTTTTCACATTAATGATCCGGCTGATCAATTTATGAGGGATTGTTCAAACACAGGCCGGGCATAGGCCTTCGAGGCGGACTTGCTGGCGCTGAATAACAAAACCCTTATGCGGGCTTTTTGCCATAGGTAATGATATTTCCGTAAGACAGTGTGTTTTGCCGCAGTTTGTACAGGTAAAATGAGGATGACACTGGCTCGCGGTGCAGTTGTGGGCTAATTCATAATGGCACGCTCTTTTTTCGATAAATGCCTTATGCACTAATCCGACCTTCAACAGGCTTTCCAGTGTTCGGTAGATTGTAACCTTATCGAAGTGTTTCTTACCCAATTTCCGGGCAATTTGTTCCTGGCTGAGCGGCTTGTCGGTTTTCGTCAGAACCTTCAGTATGGCGATTCTGACGTCGGTGCAGTAGAGCTTGGCTGCTTTTAGCATGTTGCGGGTCTGAAAATCTGAATTTTGCTTCATAGTAACACCGTAAGTTATTAATGGTGAGGGTGAAAATGCGACAAATCGTCCGATGATTTTACGAATAATAACGGGAAAACGATGTCACTGAAACAGCACGGCAACAAAACAGCCAGAAACAAGAATCCAAAACTACCGACTAACTTTAAAACCGATGCATTTCCGCCCATTGCCATAAGCATATGGAAAGATGATGCCCACGTACTAAGCAGAACATGGCCTGCATGTGGAATTTTTGTTTTCGGCTTGAAAAGTGCTATCAGCGCACCGGCTAATGCGGCAGGGATTACAACGTACCAGCCTTCAATAAAACCTATGTGCGCCTCTTCGGCGAATCCTTCATTTTCGTGGTCATGCTCATCACCATGAGAATGGCCTTCGATACGCATTCCTAAAACCACTTCACCGGCATAAGGTATCAGCGAATCACTAAGAGTACCAATACCCATCGAACCGATTACTCCCACTAACAAAATAGCAACAACATTTTTTCTCATGGTGTGAAGCTGAAACATCGAGGCGATTACGATTGCACTCAAAAAAACATGCCCCGGATGGAAAATGTAGAATATCTTTTCGCTCATATCGTGCTCAAGGTTTTTGAAAAGCAGCATACACGCAATACCTGTAAAAGCCCCGAACAAAGTAAATGGTGCGTGCCCCTCCAGTTCTTTAATAATAATTCCAAGTTTTTTTCCGGTTTGCATCCGAGTACCTCAAAACTGCCGGTTATAAAAAATAGCTTCGAAATCAAAAGAACATTGTAAACATATTACGTCATAAATGCAACTAAGTTGCATATATTTTTCGAAATATTTTTATTTTTGGCCTTTTAAATTGCCCCATTTTAACATTCACATAGCTCTGATATCCTTAAGAAAGGTCATTTGGATTATTCAGTTTAAGATGAAATAAAAATTAATAGACCTTCTATTGCGTTCAGCTCTTTTCATGTCTATAATAAATACTTT